>CABTXJ010000006.1 GCA_902488785.1 uncultured Eubacteriales bacterium
TAACTCAAGCACGTTAGCGTGCTTTTGTCCTTTTTTATTGTTGGTAGTATTAATACTACCGCATTGTTTGTTCTTAAAGGATATTGTTTATTTTTCAATATATTTCAATGTACTTTTATTTTGCTCACGCAATAATTCTTATTATATTCCAAAGCAGATTACTTGTCAATACTTTTTTAAAAGTTTTTTTGGTTTTTTTGGTTTTTTTAAAAGCTATCTAGATAGCTTTTATTTGGCATTTCTGCTTAGGATATTTTTAATATATCATTAATTTTAATTTCTTGCAAGTACTTTTTTCAATTTTTTTAACATTTATTTTTTAATTTGTCATTTTTAAGTATTATTACCTATTATAGCTTCATATAAATCTTCTGCTATATCCTCTCTTTTTCTAATTTTTCCTTGATTTGTCACTTCTATTTTGTTCCATTTTTCTTTTTCTGCAATAACTTCAGATAACTTACTACTATATTTTAAATATTCAATATCCTTTTCGTGGATATCTTTTTCACTTTTATTATTAATTTTATTTTCTCTTTTAGCTATAAGTTGCTGACTTACTTCTACAGGAATATATAAATATATAATTACATCAGGTTTAGGAAGGTTATAATATTTAAATTCTAAATCTTCTTCCCATTTTATAAAACTTTCTATTTTTTCTTTTATTTCTTCTTTACTCTTATTTTCATTTATCATTTGCATATATATTTTGCTAGTTTGATATATAACATTTGAGCTTACATACCTATCTAATATAATAATATAATCTTCATCTAAATAATTTTTAATTGTTTCAATATATGTTAAATACCTGTCTATAGCATAAAATGTGGAAATTACATATGGATTTGATTTTAAAACTTCTTTCCCATAATCGCCATTTAAATATTTTTTTACAAAAAAAGATGAGTCTGAATCATAGTTAGGAAATGAAATTCTAAAAACTTTTTTTCCTTCTTTTTTTAATCTTTCTTCTAAGAGCATTGATTGAGTTTCTTTACCTGCTCCATCTGTATTTGCTTCTATAACTATAATTTTACCCATCTTATCCACCTCTAATTATTTGTATCAATATACCTTCTAGGTTCTATGTGCTTTATTTCTGGAATCTTTTCTATTTCAGTGCTTTGCATATTGTATAGTGGTCTTACATTTTCTTGTTTCATAATATCCATTATATCTAATATTATTTTTTCTTTTATACTAATATATCTATTAAATTTAAATTCTGTTATGTAGAAAAATATTCTTATGCTTAATCCATTTTTTGTTACATCAAATATTGTAACTTCAATTGTTCTTGATAAAACTTTCGGATTATTTTCTAAAACTAATCTTATCTTATTTAATAATCTATTTATTTTTTTGCTATCTAAATCAAATGATATATTAATGTTCATATCTATTTGTCTATTTTCTATTGCATTTATATTTATTACATCTTCAGTTGTTATTTTAGAATTTGGTATACTCATCAAACTATTATCTAATAGTCTGATTTTTGTACTCCTAAGTGCTATATCTTCTACAGTTCCAACGTTTTCTTTTATTTTTATTACATCACCTATTACAAAAGGTTTTTCAGAAAGAATTGAAGCTCCTGATATAATATTTTTAACAAAGTCTTGTATTGCAAGTGCTATTATTGCAGAACCTATTCCAAGACCTGCAACAAGTCCATTAATATTATATCCAAGTTCTGTAATTATAATAAATAATGCAATTATATATACGAAAATTTTAACTAAATTAGATATAAAATTATTAACTAATACTGCATTTAAAGAATTCTTTTTTTCAATAGCTTTAAATACCGGTCCATTGCTTGAAAATAATGAAGCAATTAATCGTGCTGATGTATATATTGCCATTATTTTAATTATTTTGTCGCAAGCTTTAAGTACACTAGGATTTTTTATCCATAATATTATTATATAGTACAGTCCAAGCATTGTTAAAAAAGCATTTAATGTTTTTTTAGGTATTGTTTCTACTTGTTCTTCTTCTATATTAAATATTTTGTTTAAAATTTTTATTATTAAATTAATTATATTTTCTCTAAATAGTACTAATATTAATATAAATATTGTTATCATTTGGGGGCTTATAATTTTATTTAATTTAGTTAATATTAGTTTTAGTTCATATAATATATCCAACTTAAATTTCCTCTTTATTTTTTATTTTTTCTTTTGTTAATTCTTTAGTTCTATTCTAACTATCGTTCCTTTTTCTAGTTCTGTTCCTTCTTTTATATCTTGTATCTGAATACTACCATTTCCTGTAATTATTGGAGTAAGTCCTGCATCTATTAATAATTTCTCAGCAACATTTTTAGCCTTTCCTTTAATATCAGGCATTTTCGTTTTTGGGGTTTCCTTATCTTCGGCTGTTGTTAAGTATACTTTGCTTCCCCTAGAAAGGCTCACACCTGCTTCTGGTATTTGCTTTGTTATTTTTATTTCATCTGGTGTTGTAACACTTTTTACTGATACACCAAGTCCTATTTCCTGAAGCTTTGCTTTTGCTTCTTGCACACTTAAATTTTTTACATCTGGTATAACAATATTTTCTACTTTTTCTTCTTCTGTTTTTTTAGGTTCTTCTTTTGCTATATTTTGTGAATTAGCTAAAAGGTCTTTTAATATTTCACCAACTACTGGACCTGCAACTTGTCCACCGTGTATACGTCCAGCTTTCGGATTTCTTACAATCATAAGTACAACATATTCGGGTGATTCAGTTGGTACAACAGCTACAAATGATGCGATGTATTCACCATTTGGGTCCCCATATACAGGCTCAGATGTTCCACTTTTACCACCAACATTGTAGCCAGGTATATTTGCTGTTTTTCCTGTTCCATTTGTTACAGTAGTTCTCATAAGATCAAGCACTTTAGCTGATGTATCTTTAGAAATAACTCTTCTTACTTTTTCACCTTCTAATACCTCTTGACTACCAATTTCTACATTTTCAATTTTGTGAACTATTTGTGGTTTCATAAGTTCTCCACCATTTGCTATAGCAGATATAGCAGTTATTAATTGCATTGGTGTTATTTGAAATCTTTCACCAAAAGACATTGTAGCAAGTTCTACAGGACCTGTATTTTTTTCTCCGTGAAATATAGGAAAAGATTCCCCTAATATATCTATATTTGTTTTTTCTAAAAGCCCAAATGCCCTCAGATATTTATAAAATCTTGCAACTCCTATTCTTTGACCAACCTGTATAAATGCAGGATTACATGAATTTTCCATTGCACCTCTTAATGATAAATAACCATGTGGATTATAAGATCTCCAACATTTTATATCCCTATCATATACTTTTTGTACACCTGTACATAGAAAATCGCCTGCTTTATCTGTTTCTGCAAGTCCTTCTTCTATTGCAATTGCAGATGTAAGTATTTTGAAAGTAGAACCTGGATCATATATATCAGAAACCGCTTTTGTTTTCCATGCAGAAAATAACCTTTCTAATTGCTCTTGATCACTTAATTCTTTCCATTTCTTTCCATCCATTCCAACAGGTCCTCTTGGATTTGACAAATCATATGTAGGATAGTTTGCTATTGCAAGTATTGAGGCATCTTTTGGGTTCATTACTATTGCTATTCCATCTCTTGCCTTATTATCTTCTACAACTTGTTTTAAATGTTTTTCTATCATCTCTTGTATTTTTATATCAATTGTTAAATATACATTTTTACCATCTTCAGGATTAATTAGTTGCTCTGGTGTTTCATTTATTGGATTATTAAATACATCTGATTCAGAAATTATTCTTCCTTCTCTTCCCATTAATACAGAATTTAATTTTTTTTCAATTCCTTCTTGGCCTTCATTATCTGCACCAACAAATCCAATTAGATTTGCTGCAACTGTTTTATGTGGATAATCTCTCTTTATATCTTTGTCAATATTTATTCCTGCTACTATTTCTTTTTCTTCTAAATATTTTTTAAATTCATTTATCTTGTCTTTTGATACTTTTGACGCAAGAGTTTCAACATTTCTTTTTGAATCTAATTTAGATCTCGTTTCTTTTTTATCTTCTCCAAATATTTCAGAAATTTTATTTGCAAGTTCATCTTTATTAATTTCTTTATCTTTTTTAGCTTTTAATAACTTCGGATTTAGTGTCACAGTATCAACATCAAAGCTTTGTGCAAGTACTTCACCATTTCTATCTAATATTTGTCCTCTTTTAGCTCCAATTCTTTTTTTAAGCAATTGTTGATTTCTTGCCTCTATTTTTAATTTTCTACCATTTATTATTTGTGTATAAAAAAATGAAAAAATTAATATTACAAAAAGAATTAAAAAACTAATCATTATATGTTTAAGTCTTACCGACCAATTTCTATCCATCACTTTTATGTTTTTTTCCACTTTTTAATCCTTTCTATATATTATTCCCTAATTATTTTATTTATTATACTTTTTATAAAATATATATTCAATATTTATTATATATAATAACAAAAAGTAGATATTACTATCTACTTTTTAAATTAATATAATTTTAAATCAAATTTATTTTATTGCTATGAGTTTTTATACATTTTAATATGTTTTATATCGAAAAAAGATTTTTTTTCATAATTATATAGTTTTACCAATAACTTTCCAGGTATTGATTCAATTAACTTATTATATTCTAAAATTAATTCATTGTATTTTTCTTTATTGTATTTTAACTTATTCTCATTTATTACTATATCATCTTTTATATTACACATATCTGGCTTACAATTTATTACATCTAAAATTTCTTTAGTTAATTCATCAGATATCAATTTTTGTGTATTAGTAGCTATTTCTACTTTTTTTAATATTTCATCTTTTTTGCAAGATTCATAATCATTTTTGCATTCATTTAATATTTCTATATCATCATTATCCAAATTCATTTTTTTTGCAAGTTTTTGTGATAGATCTATCCTATTTAGTATTAAAATGTCCAATGTATTTAATAACTCAGATATTTCTTTTTTTAATTCAGATATTCTATTATTTGTAATATATTCTACAATGCAAAAAATAATTAATAGAACAAGTATTATAATTATTACTATCAAATTTTTCTCCAATTCTATAAATTATATATTTTCAGATATATAATCAATTACATTTTCTACTGTAACTATTTTATCTACTTCTTCGTCTGGTATTTCTAGACCAAATTCTTCTTCTAATGCCATTATAAATTCTACTATATCAATTGAATCTGCTCCTAAATCATCTAAAAAAGATGCATCCATAGTTACTTCTGATTCATCAACTCCTAATTGTTCAACAATTACGCTTCTTACTTTTTCAAATATTTGTTCTGTTTCCAATTTTCCCTCCTATATTAATATAAATTTTATTTTAAATATTTTCTTTAAATAATTATTTTAAATATTTTTAAAATTTATTATATTTATTTGCTTATTTTTACTATATACAAGTTATATATAATAATTTAATAATAGTCAACTATTTTGTTGATATATTTTATTATTTTTTTATTTAAACTATTTTATTTTATATTTTATGTATTAAATACTATATATTAAATAATATAATTTATTTAATATATATTTAAATTATATTGTATATTATGTAACATATATTTAATTAAAATATACTTTTAAATACTATTTTTTAGTTATATAAGTAAAATACTAAAATGTCAAATACATAATTTTAAATTTTGAAAGGAGATAATATGAATACACCTAGATTAATTGCAGAAACATTGCTTGGTTTTTCACTAATTTCAACTGCTTTTCCTGCACAAATGAAAGATATGAAAGATACATTAAACAATACACCTGATTTTTTCATGAAACCAATAACTATAAAAAAAGAAGACAGCTTATCTCCAATAAATTTCAAAGATATTTTTGGAAAATTTGATAATGAAGGTAATTTAGAAGAATTTGTTCCTCGAAAAATAGAGAGAAATACAATGAGATTTGGAATACTTCCCGCAGCAAATGACCAAATAATCGTAATGAAAATTGGTAGCAAATCAATAGTTATAAATCCTGGAAGTGATAAATATAGACTTTCACTTCTTAGAACATTGGGTGCCTTTCAAGTTTCTAAGTTAGATACAATAATATATTCAGATATCACTTCAAGTCCAGAAAATATATATTCACTTCTTGATATGGGTATGGTATCTAAGGTTATTGTTCCTGTTGTTGATCTAGAACCAAACAGCGACAATGTTGCTCTTCTTAAAAAGTTTTCAGATGTTAAAAATGAAATAAAAAAAAGAGGTGGAAATATTATCGAAATGAGAGATAAAACAAAAATACAATTAGATGATTGTATAATAACATCTGTACTTCCTAAAAATACACCAGAAGCTTCTCTTCTTTTTGATGATGAAGATACAATTGTTTTTGTTCAAGGATATATTCCTAGAGAAGATCAAAATTCTATTGTACTTCCAAATATTAAAACATATATTTCTAAAACAAATGTTTTGATATCAAAAGATTTACTTAAAAATATTTCCCCTACAAATATACTTCTTTCACAATATACAAATAATAATATTGATGAAACTATAAATAATGTAATTTCAAAAGTTGGAAGAGATAAAGTATTTATATTAAATGACCAAAATGGTGTAAATATTGCTTCACCTAACGCTAAGCCTGATGAATCTACTCTTACTATCAACGCACAAAGCAATAATACATAATCTCTTTACAAAATCAATTGTGCGTGTTATACTTACTTAAGTTATAACATAATGAAAGGAGACAAATTATGCCAAATATTAGATCAGCAAAAAAAAGAGTTAAAATAACTAAAACAAAAACTGACAGAAATAATAGCATTAAAACTTCATACAAAACAGCTATTAAGAATTTTGAAAAAGCATTAGAAAATAATGATAAAGATGTTAAAGAAAAATATAGCATAGCAGTTTCTAAAATAGATAAGGCACAAGCAAAAGGTATTATAAAGAAAAATACTGCAGCTAGAAAAAAATCTACTTTATCTAAAATGTTAAAAGAAACTGAAGCATAAAATTAATTTGTACAAGTTAATTAGCCACATTAGTGGCTTTTTTTTGCCCCTAAATTTTTATAACTAAAATATGCTATATCTTTTATTTATCCTATGTTAAGTTATTTCACATAAAAAAAGATAAGTGCTATACTTATCTTTTTTTATTAAATGTTTTTATTAAATATTTTTTACATATAATTTTATTTTTTTAAATTATATTATTTCATCTTTTCTATCTGTTCTATTATTTCCTTGTTAACTATTTCAGGATTAGCTTTTCCTCTTGATTCTTTCATAACTTGTCCTACTAAGAATTTAACTGCTCTATCTTTTCCTGCTAATATATCTTGTACTGATTCTGAATTATTAGCAATTACTTTTTCTACCATTTCTTGTATTTGCTTTTCATCAGTAATTTGTATTAATCCTTTTTCTTTCATTATTATTTCAGGATCTCCACCATTTTCTAGCATTTCTTTTAAGACTTTTTTACCAGTCTTACTATTTAATTTTCCATTTTCAAGTAAGCTTACATATTTTGCTATAGTTTCTGCAGTTACTTTTAAATCTGTTGGTTTAATTATATTTTCATTTACATATGCCGCTATATCAGACATTAATACATTTGCAATTTCTTTAGGTTTAGAAATAATATCATTTGCTTCTTCAAATAGTCTAATATATTCCATATCAGAAAGTACAAATATTATCTGCTTATTGCTTAATCCAAAATCGTTTATATATCTTTCTTTTTTTGCATCTTCAAGTTCTGGAATGTTTTCTGCAATATTATCATATCTTTCTTCTGATACTTCAAATTTAGGTAAGTCTGCTTCTGGGAAATACCTATAATCATTTGCATTTTCCTTTGTACGCATTATTGAAGTTTCTCCTTCAATATCATCCCATCTTAATGTATTTTGACTATTTTCTTTTCCTTGTTTTAGATTTTCTATTTGTCTTTTAGTCTCATATTCTATTGCTCTTTCAATTGACTTAAAAGAATTCATGTTTTTGATTTCAGACCTATTGCCTAGCTTATCTGTATTACTTACTGATACATTTACGTCAGCTCTGAAACCACCTTCTTCCATCTTACAGTCTGCAACATCCAAAAATATTAGAAGCTTTCTTAATTTTTCTAGGTATGCAATTGCATCTTTTGCAGAATGTATATCTGGTTTAGATACTATTTCAATTAGTGGAACTCCACATCTGTTATAGTCTAAAAGTGTTCCTCTACCAAATGGATCATGTGTAACTTTTGCAGTATCTTCTTCCATATGTATTCTTTCAATCCCTATTTTCTTTTTAGTACCATCTTCACTTTCAATTTCTAAATATCCATCTGATGCAACTGGCTTATCACTTTGTGTTATCTGATATCCTTTAGATAGGTCTGGATAGAAATAGTTTTTTCTATCAAACTTTGATTCTGTTATGATATCACAATTTGTTGCGACTCCAGCCTTCATTGCATAATTTAATACTTCTTCATTAAAATGTGGAAGTGCTCCAGGTAATCCCATACATACAGGGCATATATTTGTATTTGGTTCATCTCCATAACCTATCTTACAACTACAATATGCTTTTGTTTTAGTAGAAAGCTCTGCGTGTACTTCTAGTCCTATTGTTACTGTATATTCATTTTCCATTATCATTCTGCCTTTCTTATACTATTACTATTTTATTTAAAAATATTAAAGACTTTTAAATCCAATTAAAACTATTAACTACTTCTTCTTAGATTTAGTGCTTGTCTTTTTTGTTTTAGCTTTAGTTGTTTTTGTTGTCTTCTTTGTTTTTGCTTTTGTACTCTTTTTGTTTTTTTCTTCTTCTCCTGGTCTATTCCATGAAATATAATCACAATTGTTTTTAGGATTATTTTCACATATATAGTAATTTGTTCTTCTTTTAGATTTTCTAACTTCTATTCTTCCACCACATTTAGGGCAAATATCTCCAGTATAGTTTACTATCCTTTTTGTATTTTTGCATTCTGGATAACCACTACATGCTAAAAATTTTCCAAATCTTCCATGTTTGTATACCATAGGTTTTCCGCATAATTCGCATATTTCATCACTTTTTTCATCTTCGATTTCTATTTTTTCTAGTTCTTTTTCTGCTACTTTAAGTGATTTAGAAAACGGATTATAAAAGTCTAAAAGTATTTCCTTCCACTTCTTATCTCCTTCTGCTACTATGTCAAAATCTTCTTCAATTTCTTTTGTAAACTCTACATTAAATATTTCTTCAAAGTATTTTTCTAAAAGTTCTTCAACTAGTTCACCTAATTCTGTTGGTACTAATTGTCTTTTTTCTCTTTCGATATAGTTTCGAGTTTGTATTGTAGAAATTGTAGGTGCATATGTAGAAGGTCTTCCTATTCCATTTTCTTCTAACTTTTTGACTAGTGTGGCTTCTGTATATCTAGCAGGTGGTTCTGTAAAACTTTGTACATTATCATATTTTACAAATTTTGGTATATCACCCATTTTTAATTTAGGCAAATTATTATTTTCGTCTTGTTCTTCATTACCTTCTTCTTTGTTTTGTCTTTTTGAATCTTCGTTATATACTTCTACACCATATAGTTTTAAGAAACCATCAAATTTAAGTATTGAACCATTTGTTCTAAACTCATATGAATTATTTTCTATCTTGATTGCAACTGTTTCATATAATGCAGATGCCATTTGTGATGCTAAAAATCTATTATATATTAATGAATATAGTTTGTATTCATCACTTGATAAATATTCTTTAATTTCATTTGGTGCAATATCTGGATATGATGGTCTTATTGCTTCGTGACCATCTTGAGAATTTTTACCAGTTTTAAAAAACCTATTTTCATAGTATTTTACACCATATTTTTCTGTTATAATTTCTTTTGCTTTAGCTCTTGCTTCATCAGATATTCTAGTTGAATCTGTTCTCATATATGTAATTAATCCTGTTATTCCTTTTCCAGGTATCTTAATTCCTTCATATAGTTTTTGAGCAACTTGCATTGTTTTTCTAATATTAAAGTTAATATTTCTTGATGCAGTTTGTTGTAATGTTGAAGTAGTAAAAGGTGGTGTAGGATTTTTCTTCCTTGTTCCTTCTTTTATATCTACTACTTCAAATTTTTTCTTATCTAAACTTTTTATTATATTTTCTACATCTTTTTCAGAATGTAATTCTATTTTTTTAGAATCTTTACCATAAAATTTAGAATTAAATTCTATATCATCTTTTGTAAGTATTGCATTAATTGTCCAATACTCTTCTGGTTTAAAATTTCTTATTTCTTTTTCTCTATCTACAATTAATTTAAGTGCAACTGTTTGTACTCTTCCTGCAGATAGCCCAGATCTTACATTTTTCCATAATAGTGGACTTATCTTATATCCAACTATTCTATCTAATACTCTTCTTGCTTGTTGTGCATCTACTAAATCCATGTCTATTTTTCTAGGATTTTTAACTGCTTTTTTAACTGCTTCTTTTGTTATTTCGTTAAATGTAATTCTACAATCTGAATCTATAGGTATTTCTAAAATTGTTGCTAAATGCCAAGCGATTGCTTCTCCTTCCCTATCAGGGTCGGTTGCAAGAAATACTTTTTCAGCATCTTTTGCTCTTTTTTTAAGGTCATTAATTAGCGGAGCTTTCCCCCTTACATTTATATACTCGGGTTCAAACATATCTTCAATATCTACACCCAATCTTGATTTAGGTAAGTCGCGTATATGGCCTTTAGATGCTACTACATCATAATTACTCCCTAAAAACTTTTTAATTGTTCCAGCTTTTGCTGGTGATTCTACTATTATTAAATTCTTCACTCTTAATCCTTTTTATTGTTATTTTAATATAGTTAATATTTCATCATATATCTTATCTAATACATTAGATGGTGCAAGTTTTTTAGCATTATTACTCATATCTTCTAAATTAGATTCTAACATACTTTTTATCTTTTCTTCTAATGTATCTTTTGTTATATCACTATTTAATATTATTTTTCCTGCATTTGCTTTTTCAAATATTTTTGCATTATCCACCTGCTTATTAGCATTTCTAGATGGTAATGGTATAAATATTGCTGGAATACCAACTATACTAAGTTCTGTTATTGTCATAGCACCTGCTCTTGTTATTGCAAAGTCTGCCACGTTTAATAACTCTTCCATATTATATATATAATTAAATACTTTTATTTCATCATCATTTTCTATATCAATATCATTTTCTTTAAATATATTAACATATTTATCATATTGTTTTGGACCAATTGCCCAAATTAGATTATATCCTAGTTTAGTACCTTTTTTAGAAATAATCAAGTCTGTTGTTGCATCGTTTATTCTTTGAGCTCCTTGACTACCACCAAATTCTATTATTGTTTTTCTTAAACTTCCATCTTCGTTGTATAGTTTTAATCCAATTTCATTTAATATTTTTTCTTTTTCTTCTTTAGAATAATTAATATCTTTCATCTTAGTTGGATTACCTACATATACAACATTGTCTTTATGATTAAAATTATCTCTTGTTTTTTCAAATCCAACTAGAATTTTGTTTGCCTTTCCATCGAACATTTTAATTGCCATTCCTGGAAATGCATTACTTTCATGTAGTACTGTTTTAACATTTTCTTTTATTGCAGCCCTCATTACTGGTACACATACATATCCGCCTGTTCCTATTACTACATCTGGTTTAAACTCCCTAATTATTTTTCTAACCTTTCCAGTACTAGCAAATGTTTGTATTATATGTTTAAAATTAGTAAATGAAATTTGTTTCTTAAATCCATATGCTTCTATTTGCTTAAAATCATATCCTGCTCTTGGCACTAAATCATTTTCTAATCCATATGTTGTTCCAATGAAAAGTATTTCTGAATCTGGTTCTTTTTCCATAATTGTATTTGCGATTGATAATGCTGGATTAATATGTCCTGCGGTTCCAGCTGCACAAATAATTGCTCTCATAATTATTCTCCTTAGTTTTTCCTATGTTTTGATATATTAAGTAGTATTGCTACTTCTACAATATTTACTATTATTGCTGTACCTCCATAGCTAAAAAATGGAAGTGATATTCCTGTAACTGGTATTGTATTAGATACAACTGCTAAATTTCCTATAATCTGAAGTGTGAGTATTGTAATTACACCAGTTGCAAGTAATCTTGAAAAAGTATCTTCTGCTGAATTTGCAATTAAAAATCCTCTTGCCACAAAAAAAACAAAAAGTATTATTACAAAAAATACCCCAACAAATCCTGTTTCTTCAGCAAATACTGAAAATATGAAGTCATTTTGTGCTTCTGGTAAGTAGCTAAGTTTTTGCCTACTTTCTCCAATACCTGCACCCAAAAATCCTCCTGATGCAAGTGCATATAGTGATTGTACTGTCTGCCAGCCCATTGTTTTAATATATTCAAATGGATTTCTCCAAACCTTTACTCTGCCTGCTCTAAATCCTCCATCACCACTTTTAACTTTTCTAGAAACAAATACACCAAATACAGTAAGTGATGCAAGGGCTATTGCTACTAAATATTTAATACTTACACCCGCTACATATAATTGTACACCTGATGTCACAAGCATTAAAAGTGATGCACTAAGGTGATTTTGTACTTTATATGTTAATCCTAAAAGGATTCCAACTAATGCAAGTGGTAGCATTATTCCTTTCCAGAATTTTTTGATATATCCTTCTTCTATTGCTATTGTTGAATATGCTGCAACAAAATATATAAGACCTACTTTAACTAGCTCTGATGGCTGAAGTTGTACTGGTCCCAATTTTATCCATCTTATTGCTCCTTTTCCTTCCTGTCCAAAAAACTTAACAGAAAGAGTAAGGGCAAGCAAGACTGCATATACAATATACATTGTGGTTTTATTTACAAATAGTTTTTTATATTTTACAAAATCAATATTGTATACAACTATTGCAAATACAAGTCCGATTATGGCAATAGAAACTTGTTTTTTTACATAGTAATAATTACTATATCCTGAAGCTATTGCTTTAGGTGCACTAGCAGAAAGCAGTGTAAGTAATCCTACAACTGTTATAGCTATTGATGATATTAAAAAACTATAATCTGGTTTTGTTTTTCTAATTTTCTTTCTAATAGATTGTCCGCCCATTTTTACCTTTTCTTTTCTATATATTCTTTTGTACGTTATTATTTTAATTCTATTTATATTTTAACTTCAATTTTACTTTTACTTTTAATTAATCATTATTAATGCATATTACAACAATATCCTGCTTAATATACATGCAAGTAATGTTACCCCTGAAAATACTCCAACAACTTTTAACTCGCTCCATCCACATTGTTCAAAGTGATGGTGGATAGGTGCCATCTTAAATACTCTTTTTCCTGTCTTTTTAAAATATGCAACTTGTATTATAACAGATATAGCTTCTAATACTGGTATTATCGCAATTAATATCAAGAATAATTCTAAGTTAAGTAATATACTTGCAATTGCAATTACTCCACCTAAAAAGAATGAGCCTGTATCCCCCATAAATACTTTTGCAGGATGCCAGTTAAATAGTAAAAATGCTATATATCCTCCTATTACTATTGCTAAATATGTTGCAACTACAGTATTACCTATAGATAGTGCAAATGATGCTAAAAATGTTAATATAATTAATCCAACACTTGATGCAAGTCCATCTATTCCATCTGTTAAATTTACTGAATTTGATGTTGCCATAATTACAAGCATTCCTAATAATAATTTAACTACTCTTGCAGTTTTAATACTATTTCCTTTAAACAATCTAATGTCTGTAGATATTCCTTGTCTAAAAATCAATATATACATTAATATAGCTGATACTAATATTAATGCTAGCATTTTTAGTTTTGGTTTTAGCCCTTTAGTATTTTGTACTTCTACTTTTAAGAAGTCATCTAAAAATCCTATTGCTCCAATTGCTAATGTTCCAATAAATAATGATAAAAATACTGGTAAGTTTTGCATTACTCCTTCATTTTTTGTAAGTATATACACAATGCTAATTAATATTGTGGATATTATTATCATTATTCCACCCATTGTAGGTGTTCCTGCTTTTTTTAGATGTGATTGTGGTCCATCTAATCTTTCAACTTGTTTAATTTTTCTTTCATTTAATGTTTTTACTGTAAACATACCAATTATTATTGTAAGTACAGTACTTATTAATAATGTTGAAACCATTTTAACCTCCGTCTTAATTATTTAGTTTAACTTTTTTATATTATTTTTTCTTTTTTCTTCTTTTACTTTTGCTTTTTCTTTTAATTATTTTTAAGATATTCTTTTATTATTTTTCTTTCATCAAATGGTACTTTTTCACCTGCAATTTCCATTTCTTTATTGTGTCCTAATCCAGTAATTATTATCATATCTCTTTTTTGTGCCTTGCTAAGTGCAAATTCTATTGCTTCTTTTCTATCAATTATTGTAACTGCTTTTCCATTTACTTCTCTTATTCCTTTAATTACTTCTTTTGCTATTTCTTCTGGCTTTTCACCTCTTGGATTAAAAGTAGTAACAACTGTCATATCGGCATTTTTACCAGATACTTTTCCCATTTCTTTTCTTAGTTCAATATTTTTTTCACCTTCGCAACCAAATACAGAAACTACTCTACCTGTTGTATATAATCTTGCTGCTTTTAATATGCTTTCCAAGCTTTCTGGTACTCCTGCAAAGTCAATTATTACTGGTATATCTCTTTCATTTTCAACTACCTCAAACCTACCTGGTACTACAACTTCTTTTATTCCTTCTCTAATTTGTTCTGCTTTTATTCCAATTTTATTTGTAACTGCAATTGCCGCAAGTGCATTATATACTGTATATCTTCCAGGTATTTTAGTATTTATTCTAACTGCTTTTTTATCTATTATTGTAATGAAATCAACTCCCGTGCTTCTAATATTTATATCTGTTGCATTAAAGTCTGATTTGTTTGCAATACCATATGTTAAATGTTCTGGTGTTAATTTTTTAAAATATTCTCTTGCAAAATCATCTTCATTAATAACACCAAACTTTGCATTTTCAAATAATTTTAATTTAGCTTGAAGATATTCTTTCATATTAGCATGTTCTTTTTTGCTTAAGTGTTCCTTGTATATATTAGTAAAAATTGCATAATCAAAGGTAAAGCCATAAACTCTATCTAATTTTAAGGCTTGTGAAGATACTTCCATTACAACATATCTTATTCCTTCATTTACCATTATTCTTAATGTTCTTTGTAGTTCTATTGAATCAGGTGTTGTATTTACACTTTTCATAATTGTCTTATCGCCTATCATTATTGCGATAGTGCCAATTACTCCTGTTGGAATATTTGCCTTATCTAATATATTTTTAATCATAAATGTTGTAGTAGTTTTTCCCTTAGTTCCTGTAACACCTATTAATGTTAATTCTTTTTGTGGATCTAAATAGAAATTTTTAGCAATTATTGCCTTTGCTTTTCTTCCTTCTTTTACTAATACCTTATTTGTTTTGACAGTATTATATTTTTCTTCGTTTTCACATACAATTAGTTTTGCTCCTAATTTTTCTGCTTCTTCTATGAAATCATTTCCGTCAAAATCATAACCTGCATTTGCAATAAATGCAAAGCCTTCATTTATTTCTTTTGAATAATCAGTAATATTTATTATATCTTGTTCTTCATCTATTATGTCACTTTTTACTATATCTACACCTTGTAGCATTTCTTTAATTTTCATATTTTCTCCTTTTGCAAAAATTAATTTCAATTTCTGCATAATTCTTAATTAATATATACTTTAATATATAATTAATATCATATTTTTCATGTTTTTTCTAGACTATAATCTACAATTATATATTAATACAATATTTTAATATATTAAATGGCATGAAAATACCAAAAATATAGGCAAAATTAAAATAGCAGTAAAATGTCTTCTGCTATTTTAAAATATTATGTATATTATTTTTATTGTGTTTTTTCTTTTTATTTTTCTTCTTATCATTTTTACTTACACTCTGTTTTCAGGTCTTTTGTAGAAGCTCTTTTTTATTACCTCTTTTACAATAGCATCTATAATTGCAATTACAATAGCAAGAGTTAATAAATCATAAGGTAATTGTTTTAATGAAAGTAGGTTACCAAACTTTGTATATGGCAATACTACTGTAATTATTATTGATACTAGTGATATTCCAAGTAGCCTTTTACTTGGCTTTGCTTTGTAAAAGGGTCTTCTTGTTCTTAATGTAAATAATGAAAGTATTTCTGCTGTACATGATTCAATAAACCAAACTGTTCTAAATATGCTATCTGGAGTTTTTAGTACATAAAACATTAGTATAAATATTGTTATATCAAATATTGCACTCGATGTACCAAATGTTTTCATAAATCTTTTAATATAATGTATATCAAATTTTTGTGGCCTATTTATATATTCTTCATCAATATTATCTGATGCTATTTGTGTTTGTGGTATATCTGTAAGTAAGTTTGTAACCATTAATTGGTCTGGAAGTAGTGGTATAAATGGAAGACCTACTGATGCAATTGACATACTAAACATGTTTCCAAAGTTTTCGCCTGTTGTTATATATATGTATTTCATAGTATTTACAAAGATTTTTCTTCCTTCCATTACTCCATCATATAGTACTGTTAAGTCTGGTTCCATCAATACCAAGTCTGCAACTTCTTTTGCGATATCTGATGCTTCAGATACAGATATACTAACATCTGCTCTTTTAAGTGCTGGCGCGTCGTTTATTCCGTCTCCTAAATATCCTACAGTGTTTCCACCTTTTTTAAGTGCTTCTATTATTCTTTCTTTTTGTCTTGGATCTATTTCTGCAAATATATGAATATGTTTAGATTTTTCAAGTATTTCTGCATCTGTTAGTTTATCTATTTCTTCACCTGTAAGCACAGTATCATTTCCAAGTTCTAGATTATTTGCTATATGTTTTGCAATATATCTATTATCCCCTGTTATTATTTTAAGATCTATTCCTCTTTGCATTATCCTATCTATTGTTTCTTTGCTGTCTGCTTTTAGTGGATCATGCATTAATATGAATCCTACAAAAGTCATATTATTTTCTTCAAATTGTATTTTTTCATTTTGTTTTTCTACATCATTTAACCCTCTTATTGCAAGTGCTATTACTCTATACCCTTCAAAACTATAATCTTTAAATCTTTCTTTTATACTTTCTTTGTATTCAATAATACTTTTTTCTTCACCATTTGTATATATCTTAGAACACTTAGCTACAACTTCATTTACTGATCCTTTAGTTACAACTATTTCACTTTTACCAAGTATCTTCTTATTTTCTAATTTTACTCCAATAGAAAGTACTTTGTTGTCAAAATTATATGGCATTTCATCTATTTTAAATACCTTGTCATATCCAAGCATTATTCTTTCTTTTTCAGCTTCTTTGTTTATTGCTTCATCTATTGGGTTTTTAAATCCTGATTGTAATTTAGAGTTTAAATATGCAAGTCTTAGACCGTCATCACTCCTATTATTTCCAATATCAAAAACACCGTCAATACTTAGCTTCCCTTCTGTAATTGTTCCAGTCTTATCAGTACAAAGTATATTCATTGCCCCTAAGTTTTGTATTGAATTTAGCTTTTTAACTATAACCTTCTTATCAGATAACTTCTTTGCCCCATATGATAATGTTATTGTATTAATTGCAGGCAATAGTTGTGGTGTCATTCCTATTGCAACAGCAAGTGCAAACATTATTGAATCAAATACTGTCTTATCTGTAAATAGGTTTAAAACAAGAATAACCGCAACTATTATAAATGATAATTTCATTAGCATATTTCCAAAAGATTCTAAGTCTTTTTCTATTTGTGTTTTTGTTTCTTTGCTTACACTCTTCCCTATCTCACCAAATTTAGTATTTTTTCCTGTACTTTTAATTAGCATAACTGCTTCACCTGAGTATACATATGTTCCCATAAACACTTCTTGGCCAGTTTCTTTATTAACTGGTATGCTTTCGCCTGTTAAGCTAGATTCGTCTACTAATAGTGTTTTAGAATCTATTACGATACCATCTGCAGGTATTATATCTCCAGTAGTTAAATTAATAATGTCACCTGGTACTACTTTTTCTACTGCTATTTCATAATTTTTAGAATTTCTTCTAACATTTGTTTTTATCTTAACCATCTCTAGTAGCTTTTCCATAGTGTTTCCAGACTTAAACTCTTGTATTGTAGTTAAAACACTTGATATTAATATTATAATTAATATAATTACAGCGTTTGTAATATCACCTAAAATTAGTGATATTACTGTAGCAATTATTAGCATAATTATTAACGGGTCTTTAAATTGTTTTAAAAACACACCTGTTTTAGTTACTTTTTCTTCATGCCTTATTTCATTTAATCCATATTCTTTTAATCTTCTGCTTGCTTCTTTTTCTGAAAGCCCAGTCCTTATATCTGTATCAAATTCTTTATTCATATTATTTTTTCCTTCTTCATACTATTTATTTATTATATTTCATAATATGAAGAAAAGTAACATATATTCTTATGTGTAGTTAATTTTTAATATCTATATGTATTAAATCCTTTTTATTTTCATCACAATAAAAAAGAATAAGCATACAACTTATTCAATCTATCATTAATCCATTACATTTCAATTTAATTTCTAATCATATATACTTCTTATTCCATCTAATAGTTCCTTTAAGTCCGTGTAATTATAGTTATCTAAATAGTATGATATACTATAAAAATCTTTTTCTTTTAAATATGTCTCATTTTTTAATTTAAACTTTTTGTTTTCTTTTAAGAGTTCTATAATTGGACTATTCTTTTCTGTTAAAGCAAAGTATATTCCTGCACTTTTAGTATTTTCAATATCCCCTAAATTAATTGCATATGGTATATTTTTTTCAACCATATACTTATGTAGTTCAATAATATATTTTATTTCCTTTTCTACATCTTCTTCTAGTTCAATTTCTTTATTATTATTTTCATTATAGTTTCTAATTATATTATATATTTCATCAAACTTTTCATTTGGATTATCTACTTTAGTAGTAATAGTAAGGATTTTATTTCCATTATTTAAGCTAAAACCTATTGAAAATATTTCGTCTATATTTATATATATCCTTTTAAATATATCCACTATCAAATTAAAATTATTTTCATCAACTACTACTGATATATATGGATATGCAAATCCATCTTTATGACCACCACAGCATGTAAAAGTTTTAACACCAACACTGTTGCAAAGTATTAATAATTTTTTTAGCGATTCATTTCCTTCTGCCCATTCTTCTATTGCTTTTTCATATTCTTTTTTATCTTCGGGAATTTTCATCGGTTCCTGGTTATTATATTTACTCATAGATCTCCTTTTCTTTTTTATTGATTTCTTAATAAAAAAAGCACGCTAATGGTGCTAATATTTATGTTTCTTAAACTTATATATATTATATCATTTAACAATATTTTTAGTACTAGGTTCAATAAAGTCTTCTTTTTTAACCTTAACTTTTATAA
>CABTXJ010000007.1 GCA_902488785.1 uncultured Eubacteriales bacterium
CAGACGTGTGCTCTTCCGATCTGTCCAAATATGTTCATCAAATGCACCTTCTTCATCATGATCATGATGATGTTCATGTTCTTTTTCATCTTCATCATGCTCATTCTCTTCTTTTTCATGGTCATGATCTTCATGTTTTTCATCATGTTCGTGTTCTTCTTCATGGTCGTGATCATCATCATCTTCTGCACCTTCAATTTCTTGTTCTTTTATTGTATCAACTTTGTCTGCTATACATAGTACATTTGTTTTTTTAGTATCTAATGTTTCCATTACTCTATTTGCCCATTTTTCCATTTCACCACCTATGTATACAAATAAGTCTGAGTTTTGTATTTTAATTAAGTCTTGTGGTGTTGGATCATAGCTATGTGCATCTTTTCCAGGTCCTAATAGGAATGTAAGCTCTACATTTTTACTATCCCCTATTATTGCTCTTAAAAAGTCATAGCTTGCAAAGTTACTTGCTGTAACTTTTAATTTTTGTTCATTTTTAATATTTTTAGCATCTTTATTCATGATATTATTTTTACTTCCTGAAAATATCATAAGTGCTGCGCATGCTACTAAAATAACTAATAGTATAATTGTTAATATTATTTTTTTAGCTTTCATATTTTTTTCCTTTCTTACTTTTTCTTCTTTTAAAAGACTATGATTATTTCTTTGTAATAAATATTTTAATTATTTTTGCATACACCTATTACAAATACCATAAAATGTTAGTCTTTTTTTATTAATTTTAAACTGATTTTCTTTTTCAATATCTTGTATAATTCTTCCTATTTCATCATTATCTAAGTGTATTGTCTTATTGCATTTTTCACATATCAAATGATAGTGGTCAGTACATTCTTCTACTTTTTCATTATATTGATAACAAAAGCCTTGGCTGTTTTCTAATGCAATCTTGCTTACAACTCCTTTTTCTACTAATCCATTAATTATTCTATAAATTGTTGTAAGACCTATGCTATCTTTTAAGTCTTTTTGTATTTTTCCTATGCTTAAATGCTTATTTGAATTATCCTTTAGATATTTGGTTAGTATTTCTTTTTGTTCTGTATTTCTTTCTTTTTTCATAACTACCTCTATTGAAAATCATTTCCATTATGATATCACTTTTTATTTTATTTGTAAATAGTTTTTTTAATATTTAATTTTGCTTTCATCTTAAAAATTAAACACAAAAATACCCATTACCAATTTTTACCACAAGTGTAAAAATTAGTAATGAGCTTAAATTACTTTAAATTATTTAAATTGTTTATTATTAATTCTTTAAACTATCTTCCTCTAATAGGAAGTCATATATTCCCATTATTACTATACCTTTTTCATTTGTATATTTTACTATGTCATCTTTAACGATAATTATTTTCTTGAAAAAATCATCTGTGTTTGCAAGTGGTCGTATTTCTTGTTCTTTCTTTTCAGTAGTATCTAGATTAAGAGATGATTGTATGTAATATTTTTCACTTCCTCTACTTGCAATAAAATCAATTTCTAATTGTTTAGTTGAAGTATTTGTTCTAAGTTCTACAACACCTACATCAACAGTATATCCTCTTTTTTTAAGTTCCAAATATATTATATTTTCCATTATATGGTTTTCTTCTATTTGTCTGAAATTCAAGAACGAATTTCTTATTCCCATATCTGTAAAATAATATTTTTGGGGTGTTTCAATATATTTTTTTCCTTTTATATTGTACCTTTGCGCCTTTTCTATAATGAAACTATTTTCTAGGTATGATAGGTAATTATATATAGTTTTGTTAGTTATAGTAGATTTTGAATCGTAGCTTTTAAATGTATTTGCTAATTTTAATGGATTTGTTAATGAACCAATTGAAGAAGAGATAATCTCTACTAATTTCCCTAATTCTTCTTCATTTTGCACTTCATGCCTTTCTATTACATCATTTAAATATACATTATCTTTTTGTGTTTTTAAATAATCTACTTTTTCTTCTATACTATCTTGTAATAATACTAATGGCAAACCACCGTATGTTATATATTCTTTCCATATGTCTACTTTGTTATTACTATTTTCTTTTTCATTATTTTTAAATGAATATATTTCTGAAAATGTTAATGGATATACTCTTATCTCATCACCTCTACCACGGAACTCTGTAATAATATCACTTGATAAAAATTTAGAATTACTTCCTGTTACATATATATCTAAATTATCTTTTCTTAAAAAGCTATTTAAAACACTTTCAAAATCTTTACATTTTTGTATTTCATCTAGTAGTATATAATATTTTTCCTCATCCTTTATTTTACTCATAATATATTCATATAGTTCTTTTGGGTCACAATATTTTTCATTTTCAATTGAATCTAATTCAAGCTTAATAATATGGTCTTTTGGTATACCATCTTCTAACAAATAGTTTTTAAATATTGGGTCTAAAAGATATGACTTACCACATCTTCTTATACCAGTTACAATTTTAATTAGTCCATTATTTCTTTTTCTTACTAATTTATCTAAATAATAGTCTCTTCTTATTTCCATCTCTTCTCCTTACATACTATTATTATAATATATTTTTAAGCAAAATCAAATACCCATTACTAATTTTTTACACTTGTGGTAAAAATTAGTAATGGATTGAACAAATATTTAAACTATATTTAATTTATGTATTTATATCTTTTATTATTAATTCTTAAATTATCTTCATCTAATAGGAAGTCATAAATTCCCATTATTACTATTCCTTTTTCATTTGTATATTTTACTATATCATCTTTAACTATAATTATTTTTTTAAAAAAGTCTTCTATACTATAAGTATTTCTCTAATGTAGACTTCTTGTGGACATTGTCCACATCAGTTCATCTAATATGATTATATCAATTTTTCTCTTTTTATCCAATGTGCAATTTTTGCACACGTGCTATTTTCATCCAACTCTTCCTCTTTATAAATGTTATTAATATATTTTACAATCTCACTTCTATCAATATCAAAAAGTATTGATAATGCATTGGTATTTAACAAAACTTCTTTATTTTCATAATTTCTCCTTATTTTAGTCTGGAATATTTGGATCACCTCAATCCTTGTTAAAACACAAATTATATAATATTTAATTTGAAGATATATAATCCATAGAATGACCACCAATAATTTCTCCTGTTGTACAATCTATAAAATAACTATATTTACCTTCTGTATATCTTTTTACAACATTATTAAAGTTATCTTCATATATAATAACTACTACCCAAGCATTTCTAATCTTATCTTTTATATGATAGTAGTTTTTGTCTTCTGTGCTATATCCCGGAGTTTGCATAGATTTATAGTATTCTTCATAATTATGAATTCTATCATAAGCATCTGCATTCATTTTAACTATCATTTGTTTTACTTTTGTATCAACAATTTTATTAGTTTTTATTTTTTTATCCTCCTCTAATGCTATTCGGATAGCTTCTTCTTTAGTTACATTTATTTTGTTATTGTCAAATGGAATATTTTTCACTCTAAAATATGCAAGCTCTTTATTTTTAGACTCTATACCAATGCTTATACTTTCATATGGATTATATGTTTCTCCATATATTTTATTATATGTTATATCTATTTTATAGCCTTTATCTTTTCCAGTTCCCTCTTTATTATTTGCCCAAACTTTTGTAATTTTGTATTCACCTTCTTTAAAGCCAAATAATTTATAATACCAATCCGCTACTTTTTTTAGCTTCGTCTTCTGTTATTACAATATTTCTATCTTGTATATCATTATTATTCCAAATACCATAAAATTCACCAGTAGTTCCATTAATACTTATTTCATATTTATCTTCGGTAATAAATCTATATATTATAGTATTAGAATCTATTTCTTTGTAGTGTTTAGTATTTATAATATTCGAATTAAATTTTATTTCTTTTAATTTATTTATAGCTATATATTTAGCTTGTTTTTCTGTGATATTTTCTTTTTGACTCTTATCTGTAATTTGATCAGTTGCATCATTAATTTTTTCTGGTTTTTCCCATATGTTTTCTTTCACTTTATGACTTGCAAGAACTACTACTGTTAAAAATATCAATATTCCTATAATAATTCCTATTTTTTTTAAAAAAACTTTTTTTCTACTTTTTGTTATATTATTTTCTTCTTCTTTCTTTATTTCATCATTCATATTTTAAAATCATCCCCGTCATATTTCACATTTTTCTCATTATATTCTTCTTCTTTTGCAAAAAATGATCCATATATATAATGGACCATTTCATATTTGTTTTGCTTAATTATTTTTGCTTACCATGACAATTCTTGTATTTCTTTCCACTTCCACATGGACATGGATCATTTCTTCCAACTTTCTTTTCTTCGTTAACTATTGGTTCTTTTTTCTCTATGCTTGCTTTAGGTGGTTTGTTGTCTACTTTAATATTTTCTGTTAAGTCTTCTTGTTTAGCATCAGTTATTGTAATATTTGTAGTTCTTTCTGTATTTTCTGATTTGAATGCATGTGTTATTAATTTAGCAACGTCTATTTTAATATCTGTTATCATATCATCAAACATATTAGATCCTTCAAGCCTATATTGTACTACTGGATCTTGTTGAGCATATCCTCTAAGTCCAATACCATGTCTTAAGTCTTCCATGTCATCGATGTGTTCCATCCACTTATCGTCTACTACTTTTAGTATAACAACTCTTTCTAATTCTTCAAATTCTTTTCCAATTTCTGCTTCTTTTTCTTTTAGTAATGCATGAACATTTTCTTTCATTTCTTCTCTTAATTTAACATCGTCTATTTTTTCTTTTGATTGATCTTTTTCTAGCTCTTTAGCCTCTGTTATATTAAGCATATTAGACATTTCTTGTTTAAATATTTCTATATTTAAATCTCTGCTATACATATCATTTTGATAAGTATCTACTAGTGCGTCTACAGTAAAGTCTACCATATTTTTTATAGCATCTCCCATGTCTTCACCGTCTAATACTTGTCTTCTTTGTTTGTATATTATTTGTCTTTGTACATTCATTACGTCGTCATATTGTAATGTTCTTTTTCTTGAGTCAAAGTTAATTCCTTCAACTTTCTTTTGAGCATTTTCTAATTGTCTTGAAAGTAATTTTGTTTGTAGTGGTATATTTTCATCTATTCCTACTGCATCATAATATCTAGAAACAATATCTCCTCCAAATATATGCATTAGGTGGTCATCTAATCCTACATAGAATTTTGATTCTCCTGGGTCTCCTTGTCTTCCTGATCTACCTCTTAACTGATTGTCTATTCTTCTTGAATCATGTCTTTCTGTTCCAATTATTCTTAGTCCACCAGCTTTTTTAACTTGTTCTTTTTCATCTGCTATTTCTTCTTCAAACTTTTTAACTAAATCTTTGTATTCTTTTCTAAGTTCAATGATATATTCATCATCAGTATCTGAATATGCTGTAGCTTCGTTAATTTCAGCATCTGTTCTACCATTTCTTTGCATTTCTTCTTTTGCTAAGAAGTCACTATTTCCTCCTAGCATAATGTCTGTTCCTCTACCTGCCATGTTAGTTGCAATTGTAATTGCACCTAATTTTCCAGCTTGTGCTACTATTTCAGCTTCAGCTTCGTGGTTTTTAGCATTTAATACAGTATGTTTTAATCCTTTTTTCTTTAAAAGATTACTTAGTTTTTCTGAGTCTTGGATTGATATTGTACCAACTAGTACTGGTTGTCCTTTTTTGTGTGATTCTTCAATATCTTTAATTACTGCTCTGTATTTAGCATCTTGGTTTTTAAATATTATATCTGTTTCGTCTTTACGAATAACTGGTAAGTTTGTAGGTATTTCTACAACGTCTAGATTATATATTTCTCTAAATTCTTTGCTTTCTGTCATTGCAGTACCAGTCATTCCTGCAAGCTTATCATATATTCTAAAGAAGTTCTGGAATGTAATTGTAGCAAGTGTTTGTGATTCTTCTGCAATTGTTATTCCTTCTTTAGCTTCTATTGCTTGGTGAAGACCATTTGAGTATCTTCTTCCATACATTATACGTCCAGTAAACTCGTCTACTATTAATGCTTCACCATTTTTAACTATATAATCAATATCTTTTCTCATTATTCCATGAGCTTGTAGTGATTGATTAATATGATGTACTAATGTTGAGTTTTCAAGATCATTTAAATTTTTTAAATTAAAATATTCTTCTGCTTTTTTAGCACCTTTTGCTGTAAGTGTAGAAGTTCTTGATTTTAAATCAACTACATAATCATATTTTTCTAGTTCTGCAGCTTGTTCCTTATCTTTAGCTTTTTCTTCTACTATTTCTTTTTTAGTAAGTGTTCTTACAAATCTATCAGCATCTTTGTATATATCATTAGACTTAGTTGCTCTACCAGATATTATAAGTGGTGTTCTAGCTTCGTCTATTAATATTGAGTCAATTTCGTCAACTATTGCATAGTGTAATGGTCTTTGTACCATGTCTTCTTTGTATAATACCATGTTATCTCTTAAGTAATCGAATCCTAATTCATTGTTTGTGGTATACATTATATCACATGCATATTGTTTTCTTTTTTCTTTTGAACTCATTTGGTTTAAGTTAAGTCCTACAGTAAGGCCTAGATATTTAAATATTTTACCCATCCACTCACTGTCTCTTTTTGCTAGGTATTCGTTTACTGTAACAATATGTACACCTTTTCCTTCTAGTGCGTTTAAGTATGCTGGTAATGTTTCAACTAATGTTTTTCCTTCACCAGTTTTCATTTCTGCTATTCTTCCTTGGTGTAGTATTATTCCACCTATTAATTGAACATCAAAATGTCTTAATCCAATTACTCTTTTTGATGCTTCTCTAACTACAGCAAATGCTTCTGGTAGTATGTCATCTAATTTAGCTCCATCTGCTAATCTTTTCTTGAATTCTTCTGTTTTAGAAGCTAACTCTCCTGCAGATAATTTTTCCATTTCAGGTTCTAAGCTATTTATCTTTTTTATCAAAGGTTTTACTTTTTTTACTTCTCTTTGACTGTATGTTTTGAATAATCCCATTTTTTCCTCTTTTCATCTAGTTATTATTATAATTATTTTTATTATATATTATATGCTTTAATATATGAAGTCTTTCTATTAATTATTTTCTATTAATATATTTTTTAATATTCACATTATTTTCATTCTAACACAGCATATATATTTTATCTACTTAAAACTACATTAAATGATTATTAAAATATATTTTTCTAAATTCATTTAATATTTTAATATTTTCTTCATTTGTACTTATCCAGAATATCTTAGTTATATCCTTCTTTTGTATGTATTTTATCATATTGTATACATTAATTGGTAGTGTATAGTTTTCATCTTCTATATATATGTTTTTAATATTTTTAATATCTTCTTTTTCTTCTATCTTTTCGTAGTTTAGTCCAAGTCCAATTATTTCCAGCATTCTAATTATATATATGCTTTCAATTATTTTTAATTTCATATCATCAGCTTCTACTATACTATATAGTGATGCAATAGTTGTTTTGAAAAAGTCATAGTTTTCTCTTTTATCAAATATACTATCCGCAAAGTATGAAGCTTTTTTTAGTATCTCTGTTGCAAGTATTGTTTTTTCATAGCTAAATCTAATATCATAAAAACTTTCAACTACTTCTGCTTCATTTAAATGGTACATTTTAGTTCCTTTAAATAATATAAAATTAGATAGTGTATATAGTTCTGTAGCATTTAAGAATTTCTTTTTCCTTTTAACTCCTTTTGCCATCACAGATATTTTACCATATTCTGGTGTAATTAGTGTAATTATCTTATCACTTTCAGAAAATTCATTTTCTCTAATTACAATACCAGGTGTTTTAATTAATTTCATTATGATTTAAACCTACTTATTATATTATCAGTATTTGTCCAACTTTTTCTTGTTTTTACCCATGTTTGCAAATTAACTTTGCAACCTAAAAATTCTTCTAGGTCCTGTCTTGCAGTACTTCCTATTTTTTTAAGCATCTTACCATTTTTACCTATTATTATTCCCTTATGTGATTCTTTTCTAGTATATATTACTGCTTCAATATTTACTATGTCTTCACCATTTTTAGTTTTACCTTCTTTAAAGTTTTTAATTTCAATATATATACCATGTGGTATTTCTTCATTTAAAAACTTAAGTGCTTTTGACCTAATTATTTCTTCACACATTTCTCTTGTTGTTTGATCTGTATATTCTTCTTCATTATAGTACTTAGGGCCTTCTGGTAATAACTCATATATAGTTTCTTTTAGCTCTTCTATTCCAGTATTTGTATAGCTTGATGTAGCTATAATATTTTCAAAGCCTAAGTCTTCTAGCATAGCTGTTTTTTCTTCTATTATTTCTTTTTTAACTCTATCTGTTTTAGTTATTATACATATAATTGGTTTCTTGCTTGTAGTTATTTTTTCTATAATATTTTCATCAAATACAGATAACTTCTTCTTATTTGCAGCTATTGCATATATTACTATATCAACATCTGAAAGTGTTTCTAAACTACTATCTATCATTACTCTAGATAGCTTGCTTTCAACCTTATGTATTCCTGGTGTATCAATGAATATTGCTTGCATTTTTTCATCTGTATATATTCCACGTATATTCTTTCTTGTAGTTTGTACCTTAGGTGATACTATTGATACCTTCTCACCTACTATCCTATTAAATATAGTAGACTTACCTGCATTTGTTTCCCCTACTATTTGTATGTATCCTGATTTAAACATGTATTACTTACCTCTCTTAATATACATATTATACATTATTTTAACATATATTTCATTAATATATATTAAAAAGCACCATATTTTGATGCTTTTTCTTTAATTATATTTCTTACTCATTTATTTATTATTATATAATTTTGTTTTCTCTTTTTCTCTTATTACTTTCTTTCTTCTTTCTGTCTCTTTTACTTCTTTCTTCTTACCTAAAATAATGGTGCAAGTATCCTTAAAAAGCCTTGTCTAATTTTTTGAAATATACTTCTTTTTGCATCTTTTTCATTAACCCTAGTAGATACCATATATATTTCATCTAAATCCCTCCCCATTTCTTTAGCTACTTTAGTGCTTGTAAATAGTGTTGCAGATTCAAACTGCAAATACATACTTCTAAAGTCTTGGTTCATACTACCAATTATTGATGTCTTCCTATCAAATAGTAGCATTTTAGCATGTATAAAGCCTGGGTTGTATAAAAATATTTTTATACCCGCTTTTACATATTCGTAAAATGTTGATTTAGTAATCTCATATACCAATCTCTTATCTGGTATGCCAGGAACTACAATTCGTACATCTACTCCTCTTTTGGCAGCTGCAATTAATGCCTCAGACATTTCATTGTCTAATATTAGATATGGTGTTGTAATTTCTATACTTTCTTTAGCTCCCCATATTAGTTGCATAAAAGTGGTTTTCATAACTAGTTCATCATCACCTGGTACTTCTGCAAATGGTAATACTATTCCTTCTGATTCAGATGATTTTGTAGGTATGTGTTCATCTAAGTTTTCTTTTTCATCTGTAATTGTTGTCCACATTTCCATAAATATTTTAGTCATACCATGTACACCTTCACCTACTGCTCTAAACCCTACATCTTTCCAAAATCCTGCTCTATGATATACATTAATATATTCGTCCCCAATATTTATTCCTGCCATATATCCAATAGTATCGTCTATTATCATTATCTTTCTGTGATCCCTACTATTATATATTAATGATAGTTTAGGAAGTACCGGGTTACATCTTGCAACTTTCACTCCTGCTTTTTTAACTTCTCGTATCTCCCTTATTGGCATCTTTGTAGTTGATCCAACATCATCATATATTATCCTAACATCTAATCCTTCTTTTGCCTTAATCATTAGTTCTTCTTTTAACATATCCCACATAACACCAGTAGATATTATGAAAAACTCTAAGTATATGCTTTTTTTAGCACTTCTAATATCTTTAATGAATGATTGGAGTATATCATCTCCTAGTGGTATATAGTCTACTTCTGTATTTTCGTATACTGGAAAATCATTATATGTACTTAAGTATGTAACTACTCTTTTTAAGTTTCCTTCTTGTTTTGCAATAATTTTGCTATCATCTACCTTGCTACCAGATATATTTTCTCTTCCTTTTTCCACTCTTCTTTTTAATTGCTCATATGATTTTGTATTACCAAATATTATGTAGGTAATACTACCAAATATTGGAAATATACCAACTATTATTAGCCATGAAAGTTTCATACCAGGGTTTTCAGGTGAAATAACTATTAGTGTAATTGAAAGTATTCTTAGTATTTCATTAATAATCTTTTCAGCATTACCTATTTCAACCTTATTGTATCCTTCAATTAATAAAAAAACTTGAAGTACTAGTAATATCGCAGTTATTACAAGCTTGTTTAATACTTGGTCATATATTGTTGTCCTACTACCTTTTCCTCTTTTTTCTAATAATTCTTTTCTCTTTTTTTCTCTTAGTTTTTCAACTTCTATATTATTGCCGCTATCATCATTTGATACATTATTTGGCAAATATCCTTTTTTAGCAGTTTCCTTCTTATCCTTTTTTATCTTTACCTTGTCTATTGCCTTAATACTTTTTCTACTATTAGTATCTTCCCATCTTCTCTTTTTCCAATTATACTTTTTCATAAGATAGCTCCTATCACTTAAACTATTATTAATAGCTATTATACCACATTTTCCTTTTCTGTAAAAATTTTTAATTAAATGCTTTTAAAAATAGTTTTAAAAAATCCTGCGTAAAATTTCTGTGCATATGCACACTTTTTTTACGTAGGATTAATTATATTATATATTATTTTTATTTTTTATATTTTCATTTCTTATTTCTTATTTCTTTGTTTTCTCTTTTTTATGTTTTTTCCTATTTATTCTTTTTAATTATACTAACCTTTTTTCTGCTATTAGCATTAAGTGATTGTGGAACTATATCCAATAACTCAAACTCATTATTTAATACATTTTCATTATATATTCTAAGTAATATAGAATTAGTATTATATATTGATAATTTTATATCATGATAGTCTACTATTGCTGATTTAAATGCAGGTAATAATATACTTAAATTTGATGCTTCATCTGATGCAAATGTATTAATAATTCCTGCTTTTGTACCTTTTTCTACTAATGCTTTAAGTAACTTATCAGATTTTTGGTATATATCAGTATAGTCTATTCCTTGCTTTTCTTCACTAAAGTAATTAAATCTTGAATATCTTACCATATATATATGTTTTAATATTTCTTCATCTGGAATATTATCTATTCCACTATATATAATATCATACACAACTTTTTGAAATTTTCTTAATACTTCATCTTCTTTTAAATTATTTGTAATTAAAAATCCAACTTTTTTTTCTAATATATTTTTGTATTTCATAAAATTATCTGGACTTTGCATTTTCAAATATTTATCAATCTTATCTAAACAATCCTGCCTATCTCTTTCTAATATTTGCCTATATATATTAATATCGAATATATCATATTTTTCTTGGTCTATTGCTATTAGTTGTTTTTTCTTAACTGCAAATGCTTCAAATAATAATTCATGATTATTTAATATTTCATCTATTTTAGCAACAGTATTAGATAGCTTTTTTCTTTCTTCTTCTGTTTTATTTAAAAATTCCTTACTATTTTGCATTAATTTTAATGTCTTAATATCATTTTCATATTCTTCATATACTTGCTTTTTCTCTTCTTCAGTTGAAGATACATAAAGTAGCTTATCTAATGCCATATCATAATCATCTAAATTTTCTACTTTTAGTTTTTCTTTAATTATTTCTTTTGATTTTTCTCTTAGATCATATTCTATTTGACTTAATCTTGCTTTTCTAAATTCATCTTTTCCATGTAACCATTGCATATTAAAAGTTAGAATAATTTCTGAAGGTGTAGCAATTTTAGATTTATGTTTTTTCCAGCTTAATTCATCAAAGTCTCTTACAAGTTCTACTTCATTTTCTATGCTTCCATTTTTTACCATTCTTTGAAATATTTTAGAATATGGACTCTTTTTAATTGTAAAATATCTTGGCTCATATTTCATAAGAGCATGCATACAAGAGATAGAATTCGAATTAAACTGTATCTTACTTTTTTCTAAGTCTACATTTGAAACATAACCATTTTCTATAATTTCAAATTCTTGTATATCTTTTAATAAGTTTAACATTCTATTTTGAAATTCATTTTTTTTCATAACTTCTTGAGTTACTATCATGTATGAATTATAATTTCGTTCAACTTTTTCCATTGTTTTAATAATTGTATCTTTTTCTTTTTCTTGTATATTTTTCATATACAATATCTTTTCTACATTTTTAATAAAGTCTGACTTATTAAAAAACAATTTAAACATCTTTTGTATTTCCTCCAATATATATTCTAATATATTATATGTTTGTATTTTAACTTTTCTTTTTCCTTTTTTTCTAATTTATTTAGCTAGTTATTTCATCAAATATATTATTAATTTGTTGCCACTCACCATCTGTAATAGTTACTACAGAATTACCATTGTTTCCTGAAGATATCATATTCATCTTTTTCATTTGTGACAATATATCTTCACATCTTTCATCAGATATCCTATATTTTCTTCTTAAATATCCATGTGATATTTCATCATCTTCTATCATATCTTCTATTGCATCCATAAAGTATTGTTCATTTGTTGTATAATTAATTATATCTTCCACATATTTTTTGTCTATATTTAGTGTTCCTTTTCTTATCTTAAATGCCTTGTCAAAGCTAGAACTTGTAGCTAGTATATCGTTGTTTACTCCACTTTTTTTATGCTCATATGTATCTCTTACTGCCATCCAATCACTTTCGTCCATTAATACTTTTCTTGGCTCATTTTCTTGTTTAGGTGATACTATTCCCATAATTTCCATTGCATTTAAGTATTCTTCTGCTTTTGTATTAGATATCTTAAGTATTCTTTGTATGAAACTTGCTGATGCAAATTTTTCTCTTACTACTCTTTGTATTGCAACTTTTAAGTTAGGGTCTTTAAATACTGAAGTACTACTACTATTTTCTACTACTTTTTCTGGTACTTCTTCATTTTCACCCATTATGCTTTCAATAGTTTGCTCTTCATATCCTTTTGTAATATCATCATTTTCTTTTTCTAAGCTTCCACCATTTTCATATCTATCTCTAATTTCACCCCACTGGTATTCTGATACTAATACATTTCTAGGTTTGTTTCCTTCTTGTGCTGAAACTATTCCCATTTCTTCCATTGTATCCATTATTCTACCAGCTCTTGAGTCACCTATCTTAAATTTTCTTCTCAAAAAGCTTATTGATGCAGTCTTATCTTTTACACATCTGTCTATTGCATCTATTAGTATTGGATCTCTATCATCTCCTGTATCTTCTCCATCATCTATTTTCTCAGTATTAGGTAATTTGCTTTCAATTTCTTTTTGTATATTAATTGATGTTTCAGATTGATCATCCCTTTTAATATAGTCAACTACTTTTACTATTTCTTTTTCGTCTATGAAGGCACCTTGTACTCTAAGTGCTTTAGGTTCCCCTATAGGTAGGTATAGCATATCACCTTTTCCTAAAAGTGATTCTGCTCCACTTTTATCTAATATAATTCTAGAGTCTGTATTTGATGTAACTGCAAATGCAATTCTTGATGGTATATTTGTTTTAATCAATCCTGTTATTACATCTGTAGATGGTCTTTGTGTTGCTACAACTAAATGTATTCCTGCAGCTCTTCCCATTTGTGCTATCCTACATATTAGCTCTTCTACTTCTTTTGCTGATGCCATCATTAAGTCTGCTAGCTCGTCTATAATTATTACAAGCTTTGCCATTCTTTCTTCTTTTGGCATTTTTTCGTTAAAGTTGTCTATATCTTTAACTCTTTCTTCTTTAAATCTAGTATATCTTTTAAGCATTTCTGAAACACCCCATTTAAGTGCAGCTGATGCTTTTTGTACATCAGTTATAACTGGTACTAGTAGGTGTGGTATAGAATTATACATTGAAAGTTCTACAACCTTTGGATCAATCATAAGGAATTTAACTTCATTTGGGTCTGCTTTATACACAATACTTGTGATTATTGTGTTTACACATACAGATTTACCGGAACCTGTACTCCCTGCAATTAGTAAGTGAGGCATTTTATGTATATCTGCAACAATTGTTTCTCCTCCTACACCCTTACCTAATGCAAATGATATCTTTGATTTGCTATCTGCAAATTCCATACTGTCTATTACATCACCTAAATGTACCATTTCTCTTTTCTTATTTGGCACTTCTATTCCTACTGCTTGTTTACCTGGTATTGGTGCTTCTATCCTTAATGTTTCAGCAGCTAGATTAAGTGCTAAATCATCAGATAGGTTAGATATCTTACTTACCTTTACCCCTACTGCAGGTTTAAGTTCATATCTTGTTATAGCAGGTCCAACTGATGCATTAATTACTTTAGCTGATACTCCGAATGAATATAGTGTTTTTTGTAACTTATTTGCAGTATCTTCTACTAATTTTTTATCTGCTTTATGCACTTTAGATGATTTTTGTAATAGGTCTATTGGTGGGTAATTATATGCATAATCTTCATATTTAATATCATTAGGATCTACTGTCATTTCAAGTTCTGTTTTAGGTGTATTTTCTTTTTGTTTTGTTTCAAATACAGCCTTTCCTATTTGTTCAATATTACCTTTTTCTTCCATAGTAAAATCAGGTGGTTCTTCACCACTTATGAACTGATTTTTAGTAGCTTCTACTTCTATTTCAGAATTAACAGGTTCTACTCCACCATCTTTTTGTACATCATAAATCTTAGATTTGTCTTCTTTTCTTTTAAATATGCTAAATAATCCACCATATGTACGTTCTTCAGGCATAGGTTCTTCAACTATTTTACCTGTTTCTGTATCATATTTAACTTGTGAATATTTTTTAGGTACATATGTTTCAGACATGCTTTCTAATTGTTCTCTTCTTTGTTTTCTAAGTTCTCTTTTTTGTTTCTTATTTTCTTCTAATTCATACATTGCCTTAGATACATAATCTGTTGGGCTAATTTCAAATAATAATATTAGCATAATTATTATAAGTGATATATCAATTATTGTAGCACCTAGTACTCCGAATGATTTAATAAGTGGTGCTGCAATTAGCGTTCCTAATGCCCCTCCACCTTGGTTTCTTGTACCTAATGCATATCCCATTTTAATATTTTCAGAAAGCGATTTTCCTGTAATTCCCATATTACCATTTGATACATTAAGCATTGTATATGCAGCAGATATTAATAATAATACAATTATTGCTTGTTTTATTTTTCTTCTTTCACCATACTGGTCATCTCTTGGTACAAGTAATGTAAGAGCTAGCGAAAATATAGGGAGCATTTGTTTTAACGGCCCAAAAACACCAGCGAATACTGGTGATAATTTTTCAGTTAATACTCCTGTACTTCCATATATAATAATACCTAGTACAATAGTTGTAAGTAGCATTATTATAAATGTAAAATCTAAACTATTCACTGAGCTTTTATTATTATTTTTACTTCCTTTTTTTCTTCCTCTTTTAGCCAATTTTATCCCCTCTTACCTATTTAATCCTCTTCTGTCTTCTTTTAGTTTTTCAATTGATTGTATTAAATAATCTTCTTGTGCTTGAAGGCTTCCTAAAAGTTCGTTTATTGCCATCTCAGCTTCAGCAAGTTTTGAGTCAGCATAATCTCTTGTCCCTTCACTTATCTCTCTTGATTGTATTTTTGCATCTTCAATAATTTTAAGTCCTTTTTCTTCAGCTTGTCTTGTTATTTCATGTTCATCAATCATTTCAATTATTCTTTTTTCAGCTTCTTTAACAATATCATCTGCTTCTTTTTCAGCTTCTTTACATATCCTTTGTCTTTCTTCTGTAATCCATTTAGCTTGTTTAATTTCATTTGGTAATGCTTTTTCAATCTCTTCTATAATATTTATTACTTCATCTTCATTTACCATTATCTTACTACTAAGTGGTACTTTTTTACTTTCAATTATTGTTTCTTTTAGTGCATCTAAAAGGTCTAATACTTCCATATATTCTCCTTATGTTGTTATATAATTTAAAAATACTCTTCCATATTTTTTAGTTTTTAATATAGTTATCTTTTCATCATTATTAATTTCTTCTACTATTTTTTCGTCATCTGTTTCATACACTATTATTGTATTTTCCTTAGTTATCCCAGAATCTATTATTTCTTGTATTATCTTATGGCCATCAAATATATATGGTGGATCTAAGAATATGATATCAAATTTAGCACCTTCTTCTTTTGCTTTTTTTATATATTCCTTATAATTCATATTATATACATTACTGCAATTTTCTGCTTTACATTTTTTAATATTATTTTTAATTATTCTAATTGCCTTATTTGACTTATCTACAAATGTTACATTGGATGTAAACCTACTATTGCATTCTAGTCCTAGCGCACCACTTCCTGCAAAAAGATCTAATACATTTTCATAGTCTTCTATGTAATTTTCAAGTGATGAAAACAATGCTTCTTTAACCCTATCTAGTGTAGGTCTAGTATTATTTCCTTCAAGTGTATCTAATCTTATGCTTCTATTTCTACCAGCTATTATCCTCATATTTCTCCATAATTATATTAATACAAATATAGTATAGTATAGTATAGTATATAATATATACTATATTTTTTTATTTTCATATTACTTTTAAATTTAATAATAATTTTTTATTATTTTGTCTTATTTTTGTTATTATTCTTCTTATTTTTGTTATATTTTCTATTTTTATTATTTTTATATATTATATTTTTCTTCTTATCATTTCTTTTTTCATTAGAATGGTTTTTAATATCATTCTTTTTTCTATAATTTTTCTTTTGTTTTCCACGTTTTTTATTTTTTATATTGTACTTTTTATTTTCTTTCTTATTATTTTTTTTGTTTTTTGATAGCTCTTCTTTTTCAAAGCTTTTTGTTTTTGATATTTTATTTGTTTTTTTTGATTCTTTTTTAACTATATTTTTTCTATTTTCTATTTTCTTATTATATTCAGTATGTTTTCTTTTACCACTATATGATTTTCTTTTATTTACTCTTTTAACTCTAGTAGTTTTATTTACTCTTTCTTCTGTATTTCCTATTATATAGTCAAATTCTTTTATTATTTCTCTTTTAATATCTACAGGAACCAACTTAATTTTTTTAAGTTTAGCAAGTGAAACAACTTCTGGTATATATTTACCAAATTTATTATAATCTACCCCTTGAAATTCTTCTCCTTCTCCTGTTCCTAGTTTACCAGATACATATTTGCCTAAAAATATATATTGCATTCTTCTTACAGTATCAATCTTGTACATTAATTTATCAATTTTAATGTCTATTCCAAGTTCTTCTTTGATCTCTCTTATTGTTGTTTCATTTATCTTCTCACCAGGTTCTCTTCCTCCACCTGGAATCGTATAATATATTTGCTTATTCTTACCATATCCTCTTTCTCTTCTCATTAGAATTATATTATCATTATATGGTACAATTGCGGCTCCTCTATCATTCCATCTTTCCATAATTTCCTCCGCATTCTTTACATATATAATATAAGAATTGTAACAATTTTTCAACTAATGCATATATATTGCAACTATATATTTTAATAAAAAAAATCGAGTAGGAGG
>CABTXJ010000008.1 GCA_902488785.1 uncultured Eubacteriales bacterium
GCAAGAAAATATGATGTTTTAGACTATCCAAATGAAGATAGAAAAAAGCAAAAAATTCCAATGCCAAGATTGGGAGGCCTTGCTATAATAATGGGCTTTGTAATTGCAATGGCATATATTATAATTACAAATTTAGTATGTAAGGAAATAGTTTTTGAATCAGAAAATCTTAAATTATTTGTAGGTATGCTATTAGGAGCAATTGTAATATCTATAACAGGATTTTTAGATGATAAGTATGATATATCTGCAAGACAAAAGTTTATAGGGCAGATAATAGCAGCTGTGATTGTTATTGCATTTGGTCTTAGAATAACTAAAATATCAATACCATTTACAACAAATGCATGGATACTCCCAAATTGGTTTTCATATTTTATAACATTGTTATGGATAGTAGGAATCACAAATGCAATAAATATTATAGATGGGCTAGATGGATTAGCTACAGGAATTGTTTTAATAGCAGCTTTTTCACTTGCTATAGTATTTTATTTAAGTTCTTCACCATTACTTTCAATATTTATAGCTGTTGCAATAGGTGGAGGATCACTTGGCTTTATACCATATAATAGGTTTCCTGCTAAAACATATTTAGGTGATATTGGATCAAACTTTCTAGGCTTTATGCTTGCTACAGTATCATTATTAGGTGTAGGAAAAACATATGTAGTAATAGTAATGGCACCAGTATTAATACTTGGTATACCAATTTTTGATACATTATTTGCAATGATAAGAAGAGCGGTAAAGAAAAAAAGACTTTCTGCAATGTTTGAAGCAGATGGAAATCATATACACTATAGGCTTATAAAAAAGGGATATTCAGTAAGACAAACTGCAAGAATGCTCCAAGGTATTACACTTGCATTTGCATTATTTGCAATAATTGCAATAGATGGTGGATTACTTAAAAGTCTTACATATACTATACTTGTCTGTACATTAGTATATATAGGTATTGATGATATCTTTCCTAAAAATGAATAGTAGTAATAAAATAATATAAATAAAATAAAATGTATAAAATATATAAATAAAAATCTCTAAAGGAGATTTTTTATTTTGGATAAAAAAAGAAGAGATATAGATACTATTTGTTGCAATGTTAACATAATCGTGGTATAATAAATATATATATTACAATAATAATAAATACAAATGTGTTTTTTAGTAGTATATAAGTGTAGAGAATATAATATTATTTTGTAAATTATGGAGGCTTAAGAATATGAACAACAACAATAATAATTTAAAAGGAACTAGCAAAAATAGAAACAAGAAAATTTTTTGGCAAATAGTTACATGGTGTGGCTTAGCATTAGTATTATTTTCATTATACAATAAGTATAATCAAACTCAATTTGATAATGAAAAACAACAAATAGTACAAAAGATGGAAAAAGAAAATTCTGAAAAAATGGAAAAAGCAAATGCAAAAATTGAAGAAAATAGAGCACAACTTATTGAAGCAAATAACAAGAAAAAAGAAACAGATGAAAAAATTAAAAAGCTAAAAGAAAGTGAAGCTGTAAAATTTGCATTAAAAGAAGAAAAAATTGCTAAAACATTTAAAGAATTTTCAAAGATGTCATCAGATGTTATAGCATATGTTGAAATACCAAATTTGGAAATTGAAGAACCTATTTGCAAAACAAAGGACAACAGTTATTATTTAAGAAAAAATCTTTTAGGACAATATTATGAAAATGGTACAGCATTTGTAGAACAAAATAATAAAATAGATTTTACAGATGACAATACAGTTATATATCATCATAATATGCTAAAAGAAGGAGTTGATTTTTCTAATCTATATAAGCTAACAAAAGATGGTGTAGCAAGTAAACATCCATATATCAATTTGTATTACAATAACAAGTTACATGTATACAAAATATTTAGTAGTTATATGGCATACCCAGATGTTGATTATAGGTCATTACAATTCTACGACACATTTGATAAGTTAGATTATTTAGAAGAACTATATAGTAGAAGTGAAGTTGAATTAGAAAAACCAAGCTTTAATGAAAATACTAAGATAGTAACATTATCAACTTGTGCAGAAGAAGGAATGAGAACTGTAGTACATGCAATACTTGTAGAAGATGATTCAAAAGTAGCAACAATATATGATTAGAAAAGAAAAAAGAAAAAAAGTAAAGGTAAAAAAGAAACAAACAAAATATTATATTCATAAAAGGCAGGAGTAATCTCCTGCTTTTTTATGAATATAATTATACATATATATAACTATTTGTTATAAATTATACATATATAATAATTTATGATAAATTATATATAATGAAAACTAATAAAAAATATTAAAAACTAATAAAATAAAAGGTATTGAAAGGAAAAATATATGGAATTATTAAGGGTAGAAAATTTATGTAAGCATTATGGTAAAGAAGGAAAAAGTAATTTTGTAAAAGCAGTAGATAATGTATCTTTTACTGTATCAAAAGGTGAATTTGTTTCAATAGTTGGTAAGTCAGGATCAGGTAAGTCTACACTATTACATATGCTAGGAGGAGTAGATAAGCCAACTTCTGGAAAAATATATATAAATGGAGTAGATATATATTCACTTAAAGAATCTAAATTGGCAGAATTCAGAAGAAGGGAAGTAGGACTTATTTACCAATTCTATAACCTACTTCCAATACTTAATGTAGAAGAGAATATAACTCTTCCTATACAATTAGATGGTAAAAAGGTAGACAAAAAGAAGTTAGAAGATATACTTAAAAAACTTGGATTAGAAGATAAGAAGAATAATTTGCCAAATGAGTTATCTGGTGGTCAAGAGCAAAGGGTTGCAATAGCAAGAGCACTTGCAAATGAACCAAAGGTTATACTTGCAGATGAACCTACAGGAAACCTAGATACTAAAAATGCAAGAGAAATAATGGAACTTTTAAAATATACAAATAAGGAATTAGGACATACTATTATTATGATAACACATGATGATGATTTAGCATTAGAAGCAGATAGAATGATAACAATAGAAGATGGAAAGATAGTAGAAGATAAGGAAGTATAATATGGGGTTTTTTAAAGATATAACAGTTAAATATTTAAAGAAAAATAAGGAAAGAACAATTGCAACAATTATAGGACTTATGATAGGTGTTGCAATGATACTTACTGTAAGTATGCTTGCTGAATCATCAAAACTTGTAATATCAGATGTAGAAAGAATGGGTTCAGGAAGTGCGGAAGCAGTATTTAAAAAAGTAGGTAAAGAAAAGTTTGATATATTAAAGGAAAATAAGAACTTTGCAGAAGTTGCGCCATACTTAAGAATTGGATCTAAAAAGGTATCACTAGAAGAAAAAAATGAAAAAAATTATACACAAGAAGCTAGAGTATACTATGTAGATATTAATGCAATCAAGAAAACAAAAGACATATATTTTTCTAAATTAAAAAATGAAGAATATGAAATTAAAGAAGGCGATGTATTCATATCAAATGCTTTGGCAAATAACCTATCACAAAAAAAGGACATTGAAGGAAAAACAATAAGATTAAAATCAGTAGAAAGTGGTAGAGAATTAAGAGAAGATATACCAGGTGAAATTGAAAAAATAGATGGGCTAACTATAACTAAAAGATTTGAAGATAACTCAATAGATGCAAGCTCAATATTTGTAATTAAAGACTTTAAAAAAGAAAATCTAATAGATAGAGCTAACACATTAGGATTTTGTGTAACATTAAAAAACAAATCTGCAGCACTTAAAACATTAAAACAAATTGCATTTGAAAATAATATGATTAAAGATGAAAAAGAATCAATAAGTGGTGATATATACTATAATAATATGCTACTTTTACCATATGATGTAACAAGCAATAATGCAATTAACAAATCACTATTTGTAGTACAAATATTCCTATTTGCTGTAATAGGTGTTGCAACAATCCTTGTTATATATAACAGCTTTACAATATCAATTGCAGAAAGAAGAAAAGATTATGGTATGTTAATATCAATAGGTGCAAGCAAAAAGCAAATTAGAAAACTTGTAATAATAGAAGTTATGATAATGGCAACACTTGGATTGCTACTAGGCTTTACTATAGGATTTTTAGGAATAAAATTACTATATTTTGTACTAAATATACTAATTGAAAAATTAATTGACCTTCAAGCAAGCCAAGGAAATGCATATAATATTCCACTACAACTTAAAATGGTATTTAATGTGTCAGTAATCTTAACTACAACAGTAGTTACATATATAATTACATATTTAGGAATACTAAGACCTGCAAGAAAAGCTGCTAAAACATCACCAATTGAATCAATAAAAGGAATTGATGAAGTTGTATACAAAAAAAGAAATGTAAAAACAAGCAAACTATCTAAAAAGATATTAGGGATTGAAGGAGATTTGGCAAATAAGTCACTTAAAAGAAGTAGGGGTAGATATAGGATAACAATAGTATCACTTACTGTTTCAATAGTACTATTTTTGATAGTACAAAATACTTTAACTATTGGAAATATGGAAGCGGAGAATATATCACCAGATATGTTTAAAGATGCTGACTATATTGTAGGAGCATACATAGGTGAAAATGTAAATAAGATGATACAAGGAAATGAAAACATACCAAAAGAAGAAAAAACAAAAGAAGTAATTAAACAAGGAAATAACATTGCAGATAATGATATTAGAAAAGACTTAAATATATTAAACCTATTAGAAATGGATAATTCTATATATTTAAAATATGATAATTTCAATTTAAAAAACAAAGAGCAAAAAGAATATATAAATAGAATAAAAGAAGAGAAGGCAAAAGTTATTGGTAATAGTGAATTTAAAACCGAAAAGGAAAGAAAAAAAGCTGAAGAAAATATACAAAAAGAACAAAAGGAAGCAGAAGATATTTTCAAAACAAAGATAATAGGAGCAGAAGGAAAATTATTAGACGAATACTTAAAGAAAAATGGAATAGATGAACTTAAAAAAGATGAAGCAATAGTTGTAGGAAACTTTGTAAAACGTACTGCTGAGAATTATTATAGTACAAAAATATTAGACGATAAGATAAAAGAAGATAATTTAACATTATACTCTAATTTTGATAGAGTAGAAAAAGATGGTAGTAACAAAGAAGAAAATGAAACAAATGAAGAAGAAACAAATAATGAAAGCAATGGAAAGATATCAAAAGAAAAAGATGAATTTAGTAAGCTTAAGATTAAGAAAATAGTATATGATCAAGAATTTCCTAAAGTAAAAAATATAGGCTTTGAAGATAGATTAGGTGCAATTATAGTTAGTAAAGAGACATTTTTTGATATATATAATGATTTAGAAAACAAGTCAAAAGAAAATTACGAAGAAAATAAAGAAAATATAAATGAAGTATATATAAAAGATATTATAGAAAATGTAAAAGAAAATAATTATAGTGGCGAAGAAGTAGAAGAACTACTTAAAATGGAAGGACATGAACATGAATATGATATAAGTTCTATAAATGTAAATAAGCTATATAGCTATAAGGGACTAAGCAGAGAAGAAAAGCAAAAAGCAGATAAGGAATTAATAGAGCTTGCAGAAAGATTTCAAAAAGAAGGAAGAGAAAATAACAAGATTAGTATGTATGTATCAAATGATAATATAGCAGTATTTTTTGGAGCAATTAGAGCAGTAACTACAATAATTAAGATACTAATCTATGGATTCATAACTCTAATAATACTAATATCAATATCAAATGTATTTAATACAATATCTACAAATATAATATTAAGACAAAGAGAGTTTGCAAATCTTAAATCAATTGGTATGACTAAAAAGCAAATGAGAAAAATGCTAGATTTTGAATCAATATTATATGGAAGCAAGGTAATAATATATGGAATATTAGTATCATACTTACTTATGAGACTTTTAAAATATATGTTAAGAGCAAATGCAACAGTTGATGTAAGTATTAGTTTAAAAAGTATAATCTATGTTGTAGTAGGTGTGCTTGTAATAATCTTTACTACAATGAGATATGCAAGAACTAAGATAGATGATATGAATATAATAGATGTAATAAAAAAAGGATCAATGTAATATGTATTATATATATATGCTAAGATGCAAAGATAACTCAATATATACAGGAATTACAACTAATTTAGATAGAAGAATGGAAGAACATTTTAATAAAGATAAGAAAGCGGCAAAATATACTAAAAGAGTAGGAGCACTAAAGCTTGAAAAAAGTTTTAAAACAGATAATAGAAAAAATGCATCAAAGCTAGAGTGGCATATTAAAAGATTAAATAAGAAACAAAAAGAAGAATTTTTATTAACAAGTGATTTTGATGTATTTAAAGGAAAAATACAAGAAGAAAATTATGTATAAAAATTAAAAAAATTAAAAAATGATATAAGCTAAAATATTGATTAATTTACATAATTATGCTATAATAATAACAGTTACATTTTGTAACATTTAATTATTAACTTATTTAGGAGGCCAGAAAAATGACAGATGTAAATGAAAAAGGTGTAAAAAGAGTAATCGAACTAGACTTTGTAGAAAAGAAAATGACAAGCGTATCTGAAAAAAGAGAGCTACAACCAATTGAAACAATTTCAAGTAGTTATGTTGAATCTAATGGTGTATTATACAAAGACAAGTTATACTTACTTTTAAAAGACGAAAGAGGAAATATCAAATTAAAAATAATAGATATTGACTAACATTTAATAATTAAATGGAAATTAGGATGCTAATGCATCCTTTTTTCATGTATTTTTTATTTGTCTTTAATATTGAAAGAATAACTGGTATATGATATTTTATATTTATGAATAATGAAGATAAAATACTTGAAAAAATGAAGGAAAATAATGGTATAATAACAACTAAAGAAGTAATTGAAATGGGAATAAGTTCAAAAACTATAACAAGGCTTGTAAGGAAAGATAAGCTAAGAAAAATAACAAAAGGTATGTATGTAGACAAAGAAAATTTTAATGATCCATACTTTGAAAAATTAGTAAGATGTAGGCAGGGAATTTATTCACATGAGAGTGCTTTTTATTTATATGGACTAATTAAAGAACCTAATGTATACCAAATAACTATTCCAAGTCATTATAATACAAGAATAATAACACATGATGAGAACGAGTTTTTTTATCTTAAAAAGAATATATGTATTTATGGAATAGAAAAAATAGAAACATTAGAAAAAAATGAAGTAAATGTATATAATGTTGATAGAACAATATGTGATATATTACATGATAGTAAGAGAATAACAGAAAATAGATTAAATATGCTTTTTTCAGTATATTTAAATTATGAAAATAAAAATATTGAAAAAGCATTTGAATATGCAAAGATTTTAAATGTTGAAGATAAATTAGAATATATGTTAAAAAGAAAAGGAAAAAATGTATGAGAACACTAATATATTATTATGATAGAAAGAAAGTAGAAGCTAAAGTAATTGAAAATATTTTTAAAGGATATAGTGTAGAAAAATTATTTTCAATATATGATGTATTATATAATAGAAATAGAAGTGAAAAAGAACTTAAGAAAAAAAGAAATGAATTAATAGAATCACAAATTGACAAAAAAATTGCAGAAGAAAAAGTGAATTATCCAAATGAAGAAATACAAATTATATTTTTTGGAACAGACAAGATAGTAAGAGATAGCATAAAATATGTAAAAAACAAATATAATAATATAAAAATAAAATTAATATTTGATACATACGAAGGTTTAATATTTGATCAATTGGAAATGAAAAATTTTTCTAAAATGTTAGAACTTGCTAAAAATAATACTGTTGAAAAAATATACTTTTTTAAAAAAGGAATTGTAAAAGCATATAAAAAAATGGGATATAATGCTGGATATATAATGCAAAATTATAATGTAGATAAAGACGCTTATGAAGATAGGCTTAAAGATAGAAAATATGATTTATTAAAAAAAGAAAAAATAGTAATTGGCGCATATCCTTCATCAAATTATTGGAATAGTAATATATATAATATATACAGCGTTTCAAGCTTTTTTAAAAATGCAATTTTAAAATGTAAGATACAATCAGAAAGAGATATAGACTTTATTAAAACATATAATATAAATTCAACACCAGTAAGTTTTTCAAATGAAAATATTGATGCATTAGTTTCAAATATTATAGAAAGTGATGTTGTACTTGATTTAGATTTTACAGCAAATAATAATATAAATTTCTTGATAGCTGCATCATTTGGGATACCATGCTTGATTGGTAATAATAACGATTTATTTATTGATTTACCATTTATATATAGTGATAAAATAGTTACAAATACAGAAGATAATCCGTATGAAAATTCTGAAAAGATAAAAAATATAATAGAAAATCTAGACTTAATTGATTTAAAAGAAAAGCTAATAATATGGAAAAAAGAATATGACAAATTGCAAAAGCAAAACTTAGAAAAGGTTATAGGGGAGTAGTACTTATGAAAAAAGCGTTTAGAGAACTCAAAAAATACTTAAAAGAAAATATGAATAATGACGGATATATATACAAAAAGGTAAATAATGTATATCATAAATTAAGTGCTAAAAAATGGGAATTTCAAGAAAGTAGAAGAATAAAAAAGGAAAATAAAACAATATATTTAGCAAAATATAATAGACAAGTAGTAGCAAATGCTTGTAAGTTAATTAAAAAAACAAATTATAATTATATTGCATTATATAATCCAACATGGCTTGGTGTTGCTAATTCAACTAAAGGATTATTTGAAAGTTGTATACCACTTGAAAAGTTAAAAAATAGAAAATTAAGAAAAAAAGTATTAGATGAAATTGTTAAAAATAATAATATTGAAACAGTAATATTTTCACAAATGGTAGATGGCTGGGAAGATCTAATAAAAGAGCTTCATACAGCAAAAAAAGAACTTAAAATAAAAGTAATATGGCATGCAAATAATTATGAAACAATATCTGATTATACATGGAATCTAAAAAAAGAATTAATAAGTATGTATAATGATGGATATGTATGTGCATTAGGATTTGTAAAAAAGACAATGGCAGAATTCTATAAAAATAGAGGATACAATGCATATTATTTTTCAAATAATGTTAATATAAATCAAAATGAAAAAGAATATAATAAAGAAGAAAAAAGAAAAGAAGAATATAAAGAAGAAGACAAAAACAAAGATAAAGAAATAAAAATTGGATTATATAATGCTCATAGTAGAGAAATAAAAAATATATTTACTCAAATGTTAGCAACTAAATTTTTTGAAAATGCTGTTGTAGATATTGTTCCATCTAGTGAGCAAATTGAAGATTATGCAAAAATGAATAATATGAAATATACAAATGTATCATATTTCATACCAACAGATGAATTAATGGAAAGAATAAAACAAAATGACATAAATGTATATGCTACATTTACAGAATGTGCACCAATGTTTCCTATGGAAAGCTTTGAATCAGGTGTTCCATGTATTATTGGCAATAATAATGACTATTTTAAAGGTAGTAAATTAAGAGATTATGTATGTGTAAATAGAGAAGATGATCCATTTGAAATATATAATAAGATAAAAGAAGTTTTAGAAAATAAAGAAGAAGTTATGGAATTATACAAAAAATGGAAAACTAATTTTAATATAGAAAATGAAAAATTAGTTAAGAAATTTATTAATTCTTAAATTATAATAAAAAAGAAGAAAAAATAAAAGCAAAAGATCAATAAAAACAAATACAAAGTAAACAAAAAATAAAAAGTAAGAAAATAAAAAAATAAAAGAGTGAATAAATATTTAATATATGAAATAGAGGTACATATGGGTAAAATGGAAAATGCAGTGTTGTTTTCATTATCTGCAAGTAAACAATTAAGTGAAAAAATTGCAAAAAAGTTAGGAAAAAAATTAGGAGATATAACTATAAAACATTTTGCAGATGGAGAAATAATCGTAGAATTAGAAGAATCAGTAAGACATAAAGATGTATATTTAATACAATCAACATCAAATCCTGTTTCTAATAATTTAGTTGAATTACTAATTGCAATAGATGCATGCAAAAGAGCATCAGCAGAAACAATAAATGTAATTATTCCATATTTTGGATATGCAAGACAAGATAGAAAAGCAAGACCTAGACAACCTATTACTGCAGGACTTGTAGCAAACTTAATTGAAGCAGCAGGTGCCACATCGGTTACAACAGTTCAAATTCACTCAAGACAAACAATTGGTTTTTTTGATATTCCAGCAGATGACTTAGAAGTAATTGGAATATTATCAACATATTTTAAAAGAAAAAAATTAAAAGATTTAGTAGTAGTTTCACCAGATCATGGTGGAGTTAAAAGAGCAAGAGATATGGCAGAAATATTAGGATGCCCGATAGCTATAATTGATAAAAGAAGATTAAAAGCAAATGAAGCAGAAGCAATGAATTTAATAGGTAATGTAGAAGAAAAAAATGTAATAATAATAGATGATATGGTAGATACAGCAGGAACTATTGTATCTGGAGTAAAAATGTTAAAAGAAAATGGAGCAAAAGATATCTATGTTGCAATAGGACATCCTGTTTTATCAGGACCTGCAGTTGAAAGAATAGAAAATGCAGATATTAAAAAGTTTATATGTACAGATACAATTGAGTTACCAGAAGAAAAGAAAATAGATAAAATAGAAGTTGTAACAGTTTCTAAAATGCTTGCAGATATAATTGAAGGCCAAATAATGGGCAATAGTGTAAGCGAAATATTATTAAAATATAGGAAAAGAGACTTTATTGAAAAATAATAAAATAATAAAATAATAATATTACTTTTCAATAATATGAATATTAAAAAAACATGATAACTAATAAAATAATAAAATACATAAGGTTAGTTAAAAAGAAGTACAAAAAATTAGTACTTCTTTTTTAATTCAAAAATACTTTACATAACTATAGCAAAATAATAAAAAATATGGTATAATATATAATATATGGCATATGCTATGTAGTTAATAGCTTTTTGAATGATTATTTAAAAAGTATGGAAATGTAGTTAATTGGTATTTAAAGGAGAAGAAAATGATTAAAAAACTCAAATATTTAAAACTTAAGCAATAGGTTTTGTTTTAAAAATTATATAAATGTGTTATAATTTTTCATACAAACTTATTAAATCCTGTAATTATTTTTAAAGGATGAAAGAACATTAAAGGTATTTAGGACAAATTATAGAAGCTACAAAGGAGAAGAGTATAATGACTAGGAAGAAAAACAACTGTTTAAATGTAAAAATGCCAAAAGAAGTTTTTACAAACAATCAGCTTAGATGGATTAAAAGACAAAATTTTACAAAACAAGAAATATTAATGATTTTCAGCAAATATGCGAAAGATTTTCTTGATTACAATGCAATATTTCCAAATCTTTCAGTACCATTTAAAGAAGAAACAAAATGGTTAAATGTTTTAAAAGAAATTATTAAAAATTATGAAGAAAATGAAGCAAAAGGTATAATAGTTCAAACAATAGAGGATGAATGTAGAATAGAAATTAAAAACTTCATGCAAAGAGAAGGAATAACAGGGTTAAATAGCTTAAGAAACACTCTTGCTGATGCTTGTAGATTAATATATATAGCAGAGGTATATGGATATGCTAGAAGACCAGAAGTAAGATTGGATGTTATAATTGATTGTATAGCTAAAGATTATTAAGGAGCATATTATGATTGTTTCAATATTGTTGGATTTACTTATAATAATGCTAGCTACAATTATATATATTATAGTGAGTATTCTTGCAATACTATTCCGTACCTCTTATATACTGGATCTTGAAATGAAATATAAGAGGGTGGGAGTACTATTTTTATTTAATTATATGCTACCATTTACTTATACAGGTTGTATGTTGATTGCAAAGGCACTAACAAGACCAAAAATACTTTTAAGGTCGGCAGAAATATCAGTAATCATTTGGGTAATCACAATTGCGATTGCATATTTTATGCAAGCTGATGAAATTAAAAGAAAGAAAAAAAGAAAAATTAGCTAAAGAAAATAAGAAATAATATTTAAAAATACCAATAATGTTGAGGTGCCAAATGGCACCTCTTTTGTTATGCAAAAATTTAAATAGATATGTTTTAATTAATATATTTTAGAATATATATAATAGCAAAAGTGATAATATTAATAGGAAAAGGAATAAGAACAAGAAGAAGAACAATAATAAAATAGAAAAAATAGATTAAAGATAGCAAAAAATAAGATTAAAGACACTAAAAGGATAATAATATATATATTAATAGTTACTTGAAAAAACATTTTAGAAAATATACTATTAGATAGTAAAATGTAACAATAATGTATAATAATATAACATATAATTTATGTTGTGTTAATATATAATTAAGTACAATGTATTAACTTAAAACATACGAGGAGCAATATGATTGAATTTAAAAATGTAGTAAAAGAATATGACTCTGGAGTAACAGGAATAAAAAATGCAAATTTTAATATAAAAGATGGTGATTTTGTGTTTTTAGTTGGCTCTTCAGGTTCTGGAAAGTCTACATTAATAAAAATGATGCTAAAAGAAATTGATCCAACAAAAGGTGATATTATAATTGATGGTAAAAATATAACAAAATTAAAAAGAAGAGATATTCCATATTTAAGAAGAAGTATGGGAGTTGTATTCCAAGACTTTAGATTGATTAATGAAAAAACAGTATATGAAAATATAGCTTTTGCAATGTATATGATTGGAGCTACACAATCTAAAATTAAGAGACAAGTACCAATGGTATTATCATTAGTTGGGTTATCTGAAAAAGCAAATCAAAAACCAAATGAATTATCTGGTGGAGAGCAACAAAGAGTTGCAATAGCAAGAGCACTTGTTAATAATCCTAAAGTAATAATTGCAGACGAGCCTACAGGAAATTTAGACCCACATACTGCATGGGATATTATGGCTCTTTTAAAAGAAATAAACAAAAGAGGAACAACTGTAGTTATGGCAACACACGCATATGACATAGTAGATGTTATGAATGAAAGAGTAGTTGAAGTGTCAGATGGTGTAATAATACGAGATGATGAAAGAGGTACATATAGCTGTGAGATTTAATTATTATTTAAAAGAAGGTTTTTCAAATCTTTTTAAAAACAAGAAGTCAACTCTTGCTTCAATGATAACAATGATGTCAACACTTATAATTTTAGGAATATTCTTACTATTTAGTATGAACATAGGTGATGCAATAAAGGCATTAAAACAAAATCAGGGAATGCATGTTTTTATATTAGTTGAAACAAAAGAAGATAGAATTAAAGAAATAGGCGATGAGATTAAAAAAATTGACTATGTAAATAGTGTAACTTTCAAGTCTAGAGAAGAAGGATTAAAAGATTTAAAAAAGCAATTTAAAGATAGCCCTGCACTTACAGAAGGAATAGATAATCCTGAGTTTTTGCCTGATTCATACATAGTAAAATTAACTGATATAACTAAAGCATCTGAAGTAAAAGGTAAGATAGAAAAAATAAAAGACGTAGAAGAAGTAAAAGATCAACAAACAATTGTAAATACATTAATAGGTATATCTAAGATGGGTAGTACAATAGGAGTTGTTTTAACTGCAGTATTAGTAATTGTGTCAGTACTAATAATATCAAATACAATAAGACTTACTGTTGCTGCAAGAAGAAGAGAAATATCTATTATGAAATATGTAGGAGCAACAGATGGATTCATAAAAACACCTTTTGTAATAGAAGGAGCTTTTATAGGGTTTATAGCAAGTTTAATAGCAATTATAATATTAGGATTAATGTATGAAGCATTAATTGCAAATGTTGCAAGTACAATAACTGGAGTGTCTATGGCAACAGGTGGAGAAGGCGATGCAATTTCAATATCATTATTACCATATAAAAATCTTGTAGGACAAATTCTACTAATATTTATGATAATATCAATTGGTCTTGGAGTTATAGCAAGTAGCATATCCATGAAAAAATATTTGGAGGTTTAATCTAAAATGGAAAATTCCAAAGAGAAAATAGTATCAATACTATTAATAATATCGATTATATTAACCATAATAATGCCAATTTCATATGCAGAAAGCTTAAATGAAAAAAAGCAAAAAGTTAATAATGAGATAAAAAATAATGAAAACAAGGTCAATCAAATTAAAACAGAAGTAAATAATATTTCTAATGATCTTAAAAATATAATGAATCAGATAACAACTAAAGAAGAAGAAATTAATAATTTACAAGTAGAAGCAGGAGATCTTTCTAATGAAGTTAAAAAAATGGAAACAGAAGTAAATAACTTAAAAAAGAAACAAGAAGAAAAACAAAAACTGCTTAAAAAAAGAATGAAAGCAATATATATGAATGGATCAGTTTCATATTTAGAATTACTTGCAAATTCAGAAGACCTTACAACACTAATATCTAACTATAATATGATATCACAAATAAATGAAGTAGATAATAAGCTAATTAATCAAACAGAAAATGAAAGACAAAAAATTGATGCAACATCTTCTGAGATACAAGTTAAAAAGAAAATAGTAGAAGAAAAGAAAAATGCAATAGAAAAAGCAAAACAAGAAAATGAAAATTTAAAAAGACAAAAAGAAGAAAAAGTACAAACTTTAGGTGAAGAAGAAAAGAAAACAGTAGCAAAATTAGATGATTTAAAAAGAGAACAAGCTGCCATTTCGAATGAAATAATGGAATATGAAAGAAGAAAGCAAGCTGCAATAAGAGCAGCAAGAGCTGGAAAAAGTAGTGGTGGTAAAAGTGAATATATTGAACATTATGTAGGTGGTAGATTTGGCTGGCCAGTACCAGGAAATTATGGAATAACTACTCCATATGGAAAGGGTGGTAAATATTGGTCAAGTGGTTATCATACAGGCGTTGATTTTGCATCACCAGCTGGTACTCCAATATATGCTGCAAATGATGGAATAGTAGTTTCAGCAGTATATAAAGGTGCATATGGAATGCATGTAATAATAGATCATGGTGGAGGATTATATACATTATATGCACACGGTAGTGCACTTTTAGTTTCAGCAGGTCAAAGAGTAAAAAGAGGAGAACAAATAGCGAAAGTAGGACAAACAGGTAATGCATATGGAAACCATTTACATTTTGAAGTAAGAAAGGGTGGATCAGGATACTTTAATCATGTTAATCCAATGCCATATTTAAGATAATACTAGAAAATAGTATAAAAATGTATTATAATGATTGTAATATAATTTAAAATATAATAAGAAAAGTAAGGTTATGAAAAAAGGTAGTATAGAAAAAAATATTAATAATAATATATATAAAAGTATATGTATAGTTATTATAGCTATACTACTTTTTATATGTTTAATATATGTAAAAAAAATCTCAGGCATAGATAGATATATAGGAGAAAATATTGAAAAAGATGTAAATATAAATAAATATAATCAAAAACAAAATAATGATTTAGAAAAGAAAAGAGAAGAAATTAACAAATCTCTTTCAAAGAATGTATATAATTCTTTGAAAGTTAAACAAGATATGTCTAATACTTTTAGAGAAGTTATGGAGCTTCAAAACCAAATAACAATAAATGATGCTCAGATACAAGGATTAATAGAACAAATTAATATATTAAATCAATATATAGCAAATACCAAAAAAGTTATAAAAACACTAGAAAGTCAAAAAAATGCAAGAGAAGATATGGCTAAAAAAAGACTTAAAACAATATATATGAATGGTGAAAATAAAAAACTAGAAGTACTACTTTCATCTAAAGGAATATTAGATTTCTTTTCTAACTACTATATGATACAAGAAATAAATGAGCTAGATAATAATATAATTCTAAATGTTGCAAGAAACAGACAGATAATTAGAAAAGCAGAAGATAACCAAGTTATGTATGAAAAGCAATTATTAGAAAAAGGACAACAATTACAAAAAATAAAACAAAGTAATCAAAATTATATTGTACTTAAAAACGCTAAATTAAGTACATTAACAGAAGAAGAAAAACAACTTGCAAATAATATTGAAACTCTAGAAAAAGAAAGGCTTTCAATAGAGGCAGAAATTTCAAGAGAAGCAATGATACTTCCAAGTATTGGTGCATATGTAGGAGGAGTTTTTGCATGGCCTGTACCTTCTTGTAATTCATTAAAATGGATAACTGCAAGATATGGTGAAGGATGGAATTCTGGATACCCAGGTCCTAATCATTCTGGAGTAGATATTGCAATACCTTCTTCAGAAGTTGGAAGACATGTGGCAGTTGCGGCACAAGATGGTAGAGTAATAGTTGCAGTAGGAGATAAAAAGGGTAGTAGAAGAAGTTACGGTAACTATATTGTTATAGACCATGGTGGCGGAATATATACATTATATGGACATGCTGACTCTATTATGGTACAAAGAGGGCAATATGTTAAAAAAGGCGAACCAATAATGTTTGTAGGAAGCACTGGAAACTCTACAGGACCACATCTACATTTTGAAGTACGTATTGGTGGACCTAATTATTCTAACAAGAAGGACCCATTACCTTTCATAACAAATCAAAAAAGCCCTGAAACATATATACAAAATAATACAAATGATAATGTGATAAATCAAAATACACAAAATAATACAAAAAATATACAAAATAATAATACAGTAGGTAAATCAAATAGTATTAATTTGAATTAGGTGAAGAGGAAAAAATGCAAGAACATGATACATTGAAAAGTATAAACAAAGATAGTAATGAAAGACTTAGAAAAAATGCAAAATATTATGATGACGTATTTAGCAAGTTTGATGAAGATAATATAATAGAAGAACAAAATAATATTAATATGAGAAATAATAACTATAATAATATTGTAAATAATAATAATAATATAACTAATAGTTTTAATTCTAATAGCAACAATAGTTCATATAATAGGTTAAGACAAAATGTACAATTTGAAGAAGACATACCAACTATTAGTGTACACAACAAGAAAAAAAAGAACCTTAAATGGGATATGACACCACTTGATTTAATAATATATGTTTTTATTTTAGTAATGTTCATATTTTCTGTAATTATGATAATATCTTCAAGATAATAAAAATAAGATAATAAAAAGTAAAAAATATATAAGTAAAACAAAATAA
>CABTXJ010000009.1 GCA_902488785.1 uncultured Eubacteriales bacterium
ATGATAATTAGAGATCTTAAAAAGAAAAGATTCTTAAAAGAAGTTTCGAAGGATTTAAGTTTTAATCTTTTAAAAACAAATAGAGCTAAACTTAAGATGCCAAATAGAAATGAATTTTTAAACAAGAATTTTTCAGTTGATATGATATATCCTACGCCTTCTAATGAAGCAATATTTGAAGCATATACCAAAAATCTAAAACTAGATGATAATACATATAAAGATATTGGAATCACATATATAACAGAAAATATAGAATCATTAGAAAAAATAAAAAAGGCTTTAGACTTATTTAAATTTGAATATACATATTTTGATTCAGAAAATAAAGATACTATTGGAATAAATCCGTTTGCAAATACAAGTGCAATAAGGTCTGCCAAAAATGTAGCAAATATAATATATACAATATCTATTTTAAACGATTCAAGTGTGCCTCTTGATGATGATACAGTTAAATTAATTGAAAATATTGCACTTATTCTAATTGAAACTTACCCATATACACATGATGGAATGTTGCCTAATTATGAAGATATATATAATCTTTTAAAGAATCTAGAATTACTTGATGTGTTAATAGGTCAATTTAAGGAAAAAGCAGATAATGTTATTAATTATTCAAGTGTAGTTAACTATTTTGATACAGAGATATTTAAATCAGAAGATAGCAAGGCAAAGGCTAAAGATATGGTGATTCAACCAATTAGATTACTTGAAAATATACTAGAAAATGAAAAGCTTAAAAAATTATTATGTAATAGAGAAAATAATATAAAGATTAAAAAGCATTTAACTGATGGTGATATCATGTTATTCCATATTGACAAAAATGATATTAATGCAGACTTAATTAAAATGATAATATTTAATATATATAGTTCTTCTGTTCAAGATAGAGCAAAAGAATCAAAGGATAATATTCCTGGAATAATATATTTACCAAACTTTGGTAGGTACATAACAGATGACATATTATACAAAGTAAATAATTTCACTAAATATAATGTAGGATCAGTAATCTCTTCTGTAAGTATTAATCAAATAATATCTACTGCTGATGAAAAATTACTTTTTAACACTTTCAAAAATAAGATAATCTTAAATACTGCATCTTCTGATGATATAGATAGATTCAAAAAAGATTTTGGTATTATAGATTCTGGTATACCAAATAATATTAAATTAAATAATAATATATTAATGTATAATGTGTTATTAAACAATCATAATGCTACATCTGGTTATTTAAAATTTAAATATGCAGATGATGATTTAAAGAAAAAGTATACAATAAAAAAGTATGATTTTGAAAATCTAGACCCTAAAAACAATGATTTAACTGTTGCAATAGAGAACAATAAAAAAGAATAAAAGAAGTAATAATCAAAAAATAGAATAAAATAAATAGAAATAAAAAGCAGAAGAACTAACTTCTGCTTTTAACATTTATTAATAATTATATACTATTATATTATAGTATTATCTGCTATTATTGTACCATCTTCTATTTTAGTATTCTCAGATATATAACAATTATATCCAATATAGCAATCTTTTCCTATTCTTACTCCATCTTTTATTATTGTATTTGGTCCAATAACTGTATCTTTTCCTATTTCTACATCATCATGTATATATGTACTGCTTCTATCTTCTATAGTCACGCCATTTTTCATATGACCTATGTTTATTCTCATTTGCATAACTCTAGTTACTAATTCTAATTGTATCCTATCGTTTATTCCTAGTATTTCTGTCATATCTTTTAATTTGTATGTTCCAACATTTAATCCTTTGGCTATTGCTATTTTAACTATATCAGGTAGATTGTATTCACCTTGTGCATTATCATTTGTTATTTCTGCAAGTGTTTCTCTTAATGTATCTAAATCAACACAGTATATTCCTGCATTAATTTCTTTAATATTTTCTTCATTAATAGTTAGGTCTGCTTGTTCTACTATTTTTGTTATTTTTCCATTTTCATCTCTTACAATTCTTCCATAACCTATCGGATTTTCTATATCTGCAGTAAGTACTGTTAATGATTCTTTATCTTGTATATTCATTTCAAGCATATCTTTTATTGTACTTGCTCTAATTAGTGGAACGTCACCATATAGTATAATTGCTCTCCCATCTTTTCCTTCTAATTTTGGTAATCCTTTTAATACAGCATCTGCAGTACCCTTTTGTTCTGCCTGTTCTGCATATAATATATTTTCAAAATCTGAAAGTGCTTTTTTAACTTCTTCTTTTTTGTGTCCTACTATTGTAATTATTTCTTCACTTCCAATTTCTTCAGCGGTTTGACATACTCTTTTTATCATTTCTTTTCCATATATTTTTTGAACTAATTTAGTATGTTCACTATTCATTCTAGTTCCCTTACCTGCCGCTATTATTATAGTATATAATTTATCCATATTACCTCCTAGTAATTAAAAATAATTATAGTATTTAATTACTCTTAAATATACAAATATTATATACATTAAAAAACATAATTTAAAGAATAACTTAAATATGTTATTTTAACATAGTAAAAGCACTAGATAATCTAGTGCCTATTGTTTCCTATTCTTCTTCTATATCTAATTTAACATCTTCTATTGCATAATTAATATTTTCATCAGTATTGTCATCTTCTATTACATCTTTTTTGCTATCTTCATGTTCTTTAATATCTTTTAATGTATAATTTCTTATAAACAATGTTGCCTTGAAATCTTTTTCTGATTTTTTAATTGCATCAATTGTTTTTTCATCAGTATATATTGTTACATCTTCTATAGGTGTTTTAAGTGAAACATTATTATTTGTTTTTTCACCTCTTAGCTTACTAATAATTTGTATAATATTATCACCTTCAGGCATGTAGTTTGAGTATTCTAATGGTTTAATAATTGTCTTATGTATAGATATTTGTCCTTTTTCTTCCCTATATAATTCTTGATATATATACTCTGTTATATATGGCATATATATTGAAAATGCTTGTATTAGTTTAAATAGTAGCATATGTACTGTAACTTGTCCTGAATATCTTTGTTTTTCACCAAACTCTTCTGGCCTATATAGTCTATGTTTAACTATTTCAATATAGTTATCACAGAAGTTCCAGAAAAACTTTTCTAATACATTTAGTGCAAGCCCTACTTCATATTCTTCTAAGTAATTAATATATGATTTTTCCATTTCTTCATATTTAGATATTATCCATTTGTCTATATATTCAAAATCTGTAAAGTCTTTTCCAAACTTTTCTTGATTTTCTTTGAAATCACTTAAATGCATTTCGATAAACTTAGATACATTAAATATCTTGTTTGCAAGTTTCTTTCCTCTTTTTAGTGTTTCATCTGCATAAATAATATCTGTTCCAAGTCTTCCTGTTCCTGCCCAATATCTAATATTATCTGCTGGCATTTGTTTTACTAAATCTGTTGGTTCAACCTTACTATTTCCCTTGCTTTTAGAAATCTTTTCACCTTTTCCTGCCATAACAAATCCACTTATCATAATATTATCCCATGGTCTTTTATTAAAATGATAATAGCTTTTAACTATTGTATAGAAATCCCATGTTCTAATTATATCTGATGCATTTGTTCTAAGAGACATTGGTATTAGTCCCTTTACTTCATCTTCTTCACCAATTCTTGCATTAATTATTGGTGTAATTGAAGATGTTGCCCATGTGTCCATTACATCTGTCTCTGGCACATAGTTTTCTGGATCATCTACTGGTGCTTTATCTACTAATGGGTTTACAGGAAGGTCTTCTTCTCTTGCATATACAGCTTCACCAGTTTTTTTGTTATACCATACTGGAAATGGTACACCAAAATATCTTTGTCTTGATATATTCCAGTCCCACATTACATTTTTAACCCATTCTACATATCTTGTTTTCATATATGATGGATACCATGTTATTTCATCCCCTATTTTAAGGAATGCTTCTTTTTCTGATGTTGTGTCAATAAACCATTGTTTCATAACAGTATACTCAACTGGTGTAGAGCATCTTTCATGCACTTGTACTTCGTGTTCTAAATCTTCTTTATGGTCTAATGCACCTATTTCTTCTAAGTCTTCAATTATTTGTTTTCTTGCTTTAGTTACATATAGTCCTTCATATGGTTTTGCTTCTTTTACATTTTCTGCAGTTATTTTTCCATTTCTAGAAAGTATATTTTTAAGTGGTAAGTCATATTTTCTCCACCATTCAATATCTGTTTGGTCACCAAATGTACAGCACATAACTGCACCTGTACCTTTTTCCATGTCTACTTTTTCATCTGAAAGTATTTCAACTTCAATATCTATAAGTGGTATTCTTACCTTTTTGCCTATGTATTTTGTGTATTTTTTATCTTCAGGATTTACAAATACTGCAACTATTGCTGGTAATAATTCTGGTCTTGTTGTTGCAATCATAAGTTTTTCATCTGATCCTACAATATCGAACCAAATATAGTTAAAAGTTGTTTTAACTGTTTTTGTTTCAAGTTCTGCTTGTGCAATTGATGTCAAACATTCATGACACCATAATGCTGGTGCATCTCCATGATAGCATTTTCCTTTTTTAATTAAATCTAAAAATGACTTTTGGCTTTGTTTTATTGTATCTTTGCTTACTGTCTTATATTTTCTATCCCAATCACAACTTATTGCCATTGTAGTAAAAAGATCTTTAAATCCATCTTCATATTCATTTGTTATATCATAGCAAAGCTTACTAAATTCTTCTCTGCCTATTTCATGTGCCTTTTTTCCTTCTCTTTTTTCAACTAATCTTTCACTAGGTAGTCCATTATCATCAAAACCAAAAGGATAAAATACATTATATCCTCTTAGTCTTTTGTATCTTGCTATCATTTCTGTTTGTGAGTATGAAAAAATATGTCCAATATGTATCTTACCATTAACTGTTGGTGGTGGTGTATCTATTGAATATGTTTCTTTATCTGAATTTTCATCAAACTTGTATATTTGATTATCTTCCCAAAATTTTCTTATCTCTGCTTCTTTTTCTAATCCCTTATATTTTTTATCTAACATGTTATTCCTTTTTCCTTTTATCTAAATATATATCATATATTACTAATACATTTTTAATTTATATTTATATTTATATTTTAACTTTAACTTATTATTTTACCATTATACCACAAATACATACATATGTATATGTTAAGTAGCATTTAAAGTTTTCTTTATTGTTATTTTTCTTCATAAGTATCATAAATATTTCCAGTATATAGTCCAAAATTATTTATTTTTTCTGTTTTTACATAGTAATTATTCTTATCTATTACAGTCCTTTTTTCATAATTACCATCTTTATCTTCAGGTTTTTGTTTCTTCTCCTTATCTTCTTCTTTTTTTCTAGTTACTAAGCTTGTTAAATCAACATACACTTTTCCATTAGTTGAGTTATCTTTTGTTTTAAAAGAATTCCAAGCATGCCACTTGTTTTTTTCTTTATTACACTCAATATCTAGCAGTTCTAAAAAAGCAAAGAAAATGTTTGCAAATCCTGCACAGTTAGTTTCCTTATTTTTCAATATATATGATATTAGTAGTCTGTTTTTCAATACTTTCTTTGCTTCTTCATCAAATTCTTTTACATTATATTTTTCACTATATGCAATATTATCTACAATCCACTGTATCACAGTTATTACTTTTTCTTCTTCTGTTTGATCTTTATGTGTAATCTCTTCTATTATTTTATGTATTTTTATCTTAGATTCATTAAAATATTTTATACTATCTTCATAAAATCCTCTATCATAATATATTTTAATATCTATATCTGTGTTTTCTAAAATCTGTAATTCTTTAAAGTCTATATCTTTATATCTATCTTTAAATCCTTCAAAATTTAAATATATCCTATTTATATTTTCAGCATTATCTTTTATATAGTTAATGTAGTAATCATCACTAGTTACAAAAATATATTCTTCTCTTCCATTTATCCTAAAAGATATCTTATCTTGTTTTAATTGTTCTGCTATTTCTTCTTGTATATCTTTTAAATCTTTTAAATTAAATATTCTTACCAAAACTATTCTCCAAGTTTCCTTTTTTCTAATATTATCCCAACTATATTATCAATAACCTCTTGTAGATCCATATTAGTTGTGTCTATATATGTTTGGTTATTTGTTCTTTTTAATGAACCTACTTTCTTGTTCATGTCTAAATGGTCTCTTTTCATTATTGCATCTAGTGTTTCTTCTAAAGTTTCTTCTATGCCTTTTTTTGTGTTTTCTTCATTTCTTCTTTTAGCTCTTGTTTTTGCATCTGCATCTAAATATATTTTAATATCTGCATCCGGAAATACAACAGTGCAAATGTCTCTACCTTCTGCAATAATATTTTCATATTGTTTTGCAGTGTTTCTAATTATTTCTGTTATTGTATTTCTAACTTCTGGTATTGAAGATACTGGTGAAACTAATTTTGCAACTTTTCCTTCTCTAATTTCTTTAGTTATATCTTCATCATTTAGCATTATCTTATCTTTCAAAGTATTATTTTTTTCATCTTTTGCTTTTAATATTTCCAATTTATTTTTGCCGCTATTTAGGCTTTCAACTATTTTTATAACTTCCTGCCTTATTAATTCATCTTCTAATATTTCTTTTTCAGTAATTTCTGGTATTATTTTTAATACTAGGTATGTACTAGCCCTATATATTGCACCTGTATCTAAATTATATATATCCATATTCTTATCTTCTATATTTTTGGTTACAGTTGTTTTACCAGCTCCTGCTGGTCCATCTACTCCTATTATCATAATTACCTCTACTATATACTATAATATACTATCTCTTAAATTAATATAATTTTCTTTTTCTTCTTTTTTCTTTTTGTCTATTTCAATATCTTGTACTTTTATTTCTACATATATATTATTTACAGAAGTTGCTTTTTCAAATTCTCTTTCTAAATTGTTTTTAAATCTGTTTACTACATCTAATATCTTGTATCCATAAAATATTACAAGTTCCATAGATATATCCATTCTTTCTTCATCGTCTAATTGTGTTTTAGTTATCTGCACCTTATTTACTTCAGATATTGCTATATCATTTTTAGCAATTATTCTAACTAAATCTCTAAATGCCTTATCTTTTATTGTATATTGTCCTAAATAACTAAATGTAGGCCTAATTATACTTTTTTCAGAAAGATATGGTTTCTTATTTTTTTGCAGTCTAAATATCTGCATTGGATCTAATAATATCCCCGAAAAATCTTTTTTAATTTCAAATGTTGGTACAGGTACAATATGTTTTCCTTGTTTTTTTCTAGTTTTAAGTGCTGCTTCCATTTCTTCTTCTGTTGCAACATCTTGTATGTATATAGTTTTTTGTATCTTAGGTAGTTTCAAATTACCTGCTATTTTTTCTACCATTCCATCAGAAGTACCAAGTATTAATATTGATTCTAGCTTTTCTTTTTTTATGGCATTTTGTATATTTTTTTGTTCTTCTTCTTCCATAAAAAGTGCTTTTCTAATTGTCTGTATTTTAGTACTAGCTTTTTTAGCAGATTTCCCTGCAAGCACCCTGCTTCCTGAAATTAATAATCCATCATCAATAATTGCATCAATATTATTATCAAATGCAACTTGTTGCGCTCTATAGCTTTTACCGGTCCCAGAAGGGCCCACAAAAGCATACACTTTCAAATTATTTATATTATATGGTAACAATTTTGACACTGTATTTTTAAGTATTTTTTTTGTATCCATCCTATGATTTTCGTGATTATTTATTTTTTCCATTTTTCCCTCTAATAGATATTATCATATTTATACTTCTTTTTTAACTATTATAGTATATTTATACAAAATATTGTATAATATATTATAATTTAAAAGCATTTTATATAATAAAAAGCAATAAGGAGATTACTTATGAATAAAAATATAAATATTAAATATGGTATGGAAGGCGAAGGACTAAAATATCACGTACCACTTTTTAGACAAGACGATAAAAGATGGGAATTAGAACCATTTGGACCTTTTACAGTATCTTTTGCAGGATGTGGCCCAACATGTATTGCAATGATGCTATCAGCATTTACCGGAAAACTTGTTTTACCACCAGATATTGCTAAAAAATATGGCAAAGAACATACTTCAGAATATGGTGCTTTATGGTCTATTTTTAAAGCTACCGCTGATGATTATTCACTTCATTTAGTACAAACAGATGCATCAGAATTAGAGCCTGCTCTTGATTGTTTAAAAGAAGGTGGATTGGTTATTGCCTCTATGACTCCAGGTCATTTTACTTCAGCGGGTCATTTCATAATACTAAAAGGAATCGCTCCTGATGGTATGTTATATATAAACGACCCTGCAAGTGATAACAATAACAAAAAATTATGGAATCCTTCTATAATATTTAATGAATGCAAACAATTTTTCCTATTTAATAATTAAGGAGTATACTAATGAATTATATAAGAAATAATAATAATAAAAATATTAGTAAGATCACTAGTAAGAATACTATAAAAATAAAAAAAACTATCAACTATCTGCTTAAATTAATAATTGTAATATTATTAATTCAAGTTTCTATGATCATATTTAAAAATACTAAAATATATGCAGATGATGATAAATTAGATATAACATATATAGCATCACAACCTTCCCCTGATGGTTCGGCTTCTGAGCTTTCATCTAGTAATGAATATGGTTTAGAAGGTCCTGGTGTACTTGTCAAAACTCCACTTTTCATACAGTGGGATGATAAATGGGGAAATCTTCCATATGGTATACATTATAGTATTGCTGAAGGTGGCTGTGGTATAACTAGTTGTGCAATGATTATTAGTGCTCTTACACAAAAACAAGTAGAACCGCCAGAGCTTGCAGCAAAATATGGTTCAAAATATGCAGTAGTTGGTGGATCTACTTATGAACTATTCCCTGCAGTTGCAAAAGACTATGGACTTAAATTAGAGCAAATTCCTGCAACTTCAATGGATAAGGTAATTGAACATTTAAAAAGTGGTGGTTTAGTTGTTGCAAATATGGGACCTGGTCATTTTACTTCAGGTGGACACTATATTGTTTTAAAAGGTGTAAGTCCAGATGGAAAAATATATGTAAATGACCCAGCAAGTAAAAAAACAAGTTCTAAATTATGGGACCCTCAAGTATTTATTGATGAAAGACGTGGCGATTGGGCTCAATTCTTCCTATTTAGCAAGTAAAGAATATAAAAATATGGATTTAATATAATCTAACAAAATAAAATAGCAACTACTAATTTAGTTGCTATTTTATTAATTCTTTTATTTAATCTTTTTAATTATTCATTATTTTAGTATTGGTATATTTAATGCTTGAAGCACTATTTTATCTTCTTTTTCAACAAACTCAAACCAAGTATCTTCTAAACTTTCTTGTATTTGTAATATATCATATGTAAAATATATTTTTTCTTCAGTATTTTGTTTGTTCAAACAAATTTCTTTATATACTTCTGCCATATGTTTTTTATCTTCACATACGAATACCAAATATGGTTTTTCATTAAAATTACTGTCACCTATTTTAAAATTTTCTAAAAAGTTTTTATAGGTTTCCATTCTATATTTAAATGTTTTTTTCCAATCTTCTTCTCTTCTTATACTTTCTACCACAATACTTATTTTGCTTGCTTCTTTTCCTAAAACTAGTAATCCATTTGATTTTATACTTGTATTATTTTCCTTATCAACTATTTCAACCTTTGCTTCATCTTTAAAATAGTTTTCAGATTTCATTTTATATGCTATTAAAAATTGATTTGCTGCAAGTCTTCTTTTCATTACACCAACTGATTTTGTATTATCTGTTGGTTTCCAATCTACTTTAACTTCTCTTGCTTCTAAAAGGTATTTACCATTTTTATCTAAACAATATACCCTATATGCAGCCTTTTCTCCAAATGTACCAAAATAGTATCTAGTAAGTAACTTTCCTTTAAGCATTTGATCTAACTTATTTGTTAATTTACGGTTTTTATTAAATCCCATATTTTCTAGTTCTAATATTTGATTAATTTGCCTTGAAGTAATAAACTCATATTTATTTACTATTTCAAGTATTTTATACTCTACTTCTCCTAAATGTCCTCTATCAATTTTATTTACAACCTGATTTATTGATACATACCCATCAAAGCCATCAGCTTGTTTTATTTCATCTTCTCTAATTGCAAATGGTGAAACTTTAGTTTTTATTTCGCTATCTTCTATTCCCATTTTATCCTCCATATATTAAAATTATTTTCATATATCTATCTACGATATTATATATTGTTTTAAGTATACCATACTACATTAGCTCTTTCAATTTCATTATATCTTTTTTAGATAATTGTATATATTCACCTGGTTTAAGATTTGAAACTTCTAATCCTGCAAACATATTTCTATGAAGTGCTATTACAGAATACCCAAGTGTTTTAAACATCTTTCTTACTTCTCTATTTTTTCCTTCATGTATTTTTACTCTAACTCTAGATATATTCTTATCCTTATCTATTTTTAATATTTTTGTTTTAGCTGGTGCAGTAATATAGTTTTCAATTTCAATTCCTTTTTCTAATTTTTCTAAATCATCTTTTTTTATTTCACCTTTTATAGTTACAGTATATTCTTTTTCAATTTCATTTTTAGGATGTGTAAGATTATTTACAAGTTCACCATCATTTGTGACTATTATTGCCCCTGTTGTATACATATCTAGTCTACCAACTGTAACAAGTCTATTGTTACTTTTTATTATATCTATTACCTTAGGTCTATTAAACTGTTCATATGATGTGCAGACATATCCAAGTGGCTTATTTAGCAAATAATATTCTTTTTCTTCTTTCGAAAGCAATCTTTTTTTACCATTTTTTTGAACATATTCTATAACATTATCATTAGTTATTTTCATTCCAAGTGTTGCAACTTTTCCATCTACTAAAATATATCCTTTTTCAATATATTCTTCTGCTTTTCTTCTAGATGCAAGCCCAGTTTGTGCTATATATTTTTGTAATCTCATTTCTTCTTTTTCCATATTAATATTTTCCTATTATTTTTCTTATCTCTTCATTTTCTTCAATTTCAAACTTCATTTTTTCATTTGTTAAAGGATGATGAAATTCTAAAAAGTAGCTTTGAAGAATTTGTCCCTGTATCTTCCACTCATTTTCTTTTCTAGTATATATATCATCTCCTACTAAAGGATGTCCTATTTTTGCCATATGTACTCTTATTTGATGCGTTCTACCTGTATATATTTGCATATCTAAATATGTATACTTATTTTCAATATATGATATAACATTAAATTTTGTTTTTGCTTTTTTTCCATCACTTCTTACTTTCATCTTATGTCTATTTTTAAGATCTCTTCCTATTGGCATATCTATAATTCCATCTTTTTCAGCTACTATGCCAAAAACAATTCCCCTATACTTTTTTATAATCTCTCTTTTTTTAAAAGTATTTATTAGATTCTCATATGCCATTTTTGTTTTTGCAACTATCATTAATCCAGAAGTATTCTTATCTAATCTATGAACTATGCCTTCTCTTCCCTTTTCTCCATATAATTCATATTTTTCTTTTAAAACATCTACAAGAGTTATACTTGTATTATTTCCGGAATGTACTATAATTCCTTTTGGTTTATTAATTACAATTATATCTTCATCTTCATATATAATATTACTATATACACATTTTTTTAAGTCATCGGGGATAACTTTTTCTTTTTCTTCATATTCTATATATATAATCTTATCACCTGGTTTTAATATATATGATGGTTTTATTTTAATAATTTTTTCATTACCAATCACAAATATATCTTCTTTTAAAATCTTATCTTGTATATTATTTCTTGTTATTTCTATATTATATTTTTCATGTAAAACAAAGGATAAGAATTTATCTAATCTTACCCTTTCACCTTCTTTTGCATATGTTATTTCTATTTTTCTTTTTATTCTTCTTTTTTCTTCTTTTAATTCTTTTAATTCTTTGTTTTCTTTCTCTTTTATATCTTTTATATCTTCCATTAATTTACCAATATTATATTTATTAAAATATATTTCTAAGATTATTATTTTTTGTTTCTATTGTTTCCATTTTTTTATTTTTTTATTTTTCAAAATATTCATTATTACAAATGCAAGTATTGAAAGTGATATAATTACTACAATTACTTTTAAGATAATTCTTCCTAATTTATTTCTTTTTTGTTCTTTTTCAAATTTATTTTCATGCTCTTTATTTGCATTTTCTAATTCTTCGTTAATTATGGCAGATTCAGTATGTATTGTATTATTAGGATTTTCTGTGCTTACACTTTCTCCATTTTCATTTATAACATATGGTACTGCTTCAATTTTTCTTGTCTCAATTACAGCATCATCCATTTGACTTGCTCTTGCAAATGAAAAGCATATAGTCATTATAATTATAGCTAATAGCAAAATGAATTTAATATATTCTTTTACTTTTAATTTTTTTAAATTATTCATTATAATTCTTCTTCCTCTTCTTGACCTTCATCATTTCTTTTTATTGCTACTATTTTCTTTTCTGCATTATCAAGCCTGGTATTTGCTATTTCTACTAATTTCATCCCTTCTTCATATGTTTTAATAGACTTATCTAGATTAAGATTACCTTCTTGTACTTCTTTTGTTTTTTTATCTAGCATATTCATTATTTCTTCAAAAGTTAATTCTTCTAATTTTTTATTTTCTTCCATCTTATTCCTCATTATATTTTTTATTAATCTTCGTTTGTTATTTTTCCTTTATTTGTGTCAACAGTAAAAAACCCAATGTTTTCTGTAGTATCAGGATTTCTAACAGAAACTCTATATACATTTTCTTGTAATTTATCTGCTACATACATATAGTTATCATTTTTAACTTCAGCTTTTACTATATCTTCTGCTTTTTTTGCATTATCATAGTCATTTTGTTTCCAATTAGGTACAGTATTTGATTGTTGCTTCTTATAGTTTTCTTCAACTTGCGATTTAGTTTTAGGTGTTTCTTGTTTTGTTTGTTCATATTTTCCAGTATATATATCTGGTTTTTTTTCTTGCTTTTTTTCCTCTACATTTTCTATTTCTTGAGTATCATTTTCTACTTCATTTTTTTCTTTTTGTTCTATATTATTTTCATTAATCTCATTACCTTTTATATCATTTTTAAAAAATCTTTCTGAAATAAATGGTATTGCAACAACGAGAAGTATTATTATAATTAATAATGCTAAAGCAATTTTAGAACTACTACTTTTCTTATTTTTTCTACTCATTAATCCAAAACCTCTGCTTTCTTCTTATCATTTTTAAACCTTATAACTATATTGTCACCTTTTTTAATTTCATCAGATTTAGATACATATTTTCCATCTTTCATAATAAGTGTGTATCCCCTATCTAATGTATTTTCTACATTGTATGCTTCTAATCTATCTTTGTATTTTTCAACCTTCATTTTTTCTATATTAATCTTATTGTTTAAATTATTTTCAATTATATCAAGCATTCTATCAATTTTCATTCTTTGCTCTGCCATTATTTGTGATGGATCTTTTAATCTATGTTCCATATTTTGAAGCATTAGTCTATCTAAATGTATCTTGTTTTCAATACCTTTTGTTAGCATTATTTGTCTTTGCATAAGTGTTTCTTTAATTTCCATTACACTTGCAACTGCGATTTCTGCCGCAGCTGATGGAGTTGCTGCCCTTTTATCTGCTACAAAATCTGAAAGTGTCCAATCAGTTTCATGCCCTACTGCAGATATTACAGGCAATTTAGAATCATATATAGCTCTTACAACAATTTCTTCATTGAATGGCCAAAGATCTTCAAGTGATCCTCCTCCACGTCCTACTATTAATACATCAATATCATCTCTAGTATTCATATATCTTATAGCTTCTGCTATCTCAGATGCAGCTCCAGTTCCTTGAACAGCAACTGGTATTAGTTTTATCACAATATTTGGGTTTCTTCTCGTAGAAACTGTAATTATATCTCTAATTACAGATCCAGTTTTTGATGTAACCACTCCTATTGTTTTAGAAAACTTAGGTATTTCTTGCTTGTGATTTTCTGCAAATAAGCCTTCTTTACTTAATTTTGCTTTTAATTCTTCAAGCTTTGCATTTAAATAACCTTGCCCTGCTTGCTTCATTGCTTCTACTTGAAGCTGATAGTATCCTCCACCTTTATATACAGCAACTGTCGCAATTACAACTACTTTCATTCCATCTTGTGGTCTAAAGTTTAATCTTGATGTGTATCCTCTAAACATTATAGCTTTTATTACTGATTTTTCATCCTTCAAAGTAAAATAAAGATGGCCAGATGCATTATTTTTAAAATTAGATATTTCACCTTGTACTAATATTTTAATACCAGCAAAATCTGTAGCAATTGCTTTTTCTATTCTATTTGATATTTCGCTTACTGTTGCTGCTTTTGGTGTTACTGATTCCACATTTTCTCCTTTATTCATTTATAATATCATCTATTGTTTCTTTATTTCCATTTTTTATTATTTTAGAGTTTTCATTATTGTTATTTTCTTTATTATTTTCATTTTCACTTACAAAATTTGAAAGTATTCCATTTATGAATTTCACTTCTTTTTCATCTTGATATTTTTTAGATATTTCTAGTGCTTCATTTATAGCTATCTTATAGTCTAAGTTCATATATTTTATTTCAATTATTGCAAGTTGAATTAAGGATATAGATATTTTTGTTATTCTATCTAATCTCCAAGTGTCTTTAAGATACTTTTCTATATTTTGCAAAATATCTTTTCTGTTATCTAAATAGATATCAATAACTTTTTCTATATACCTTTTATCTTCTTCATATATAATATCTTTAGATAATTCAATATAATTTTCTACTTGTTTTCTTGCTGCTTCTTTCTTAAATTCATTTAAATCTAAGTCATTTAAATTATCTTTTAACTTCAAATTTTCATTAAATTCTAATCCAAATATTATTTTAAATAGTTCTTCCCTGATTTTTCTTCTTGATAATTTAGCATTTTTATTTTTGTCTTCCATATATTATTAGTTTTCTTCTCCTTCTTTTTCATTTTTTAATTTCTTAAAAAACTCATTTACTTTCTCAGGTTCCCTATCTATAAATACTCCTAGTACTAGCATTCCTACAAAAAATATTAGATTCATTATTATTTTTACAGCTCCTAATCCTATTAATATTGCTGCTATAAAAGAGCAGATTACAGCCCATTTATTTTGTTCTACAAATTCCATAAATTCTTTCATTATTTTTCTCCTTTTATTGCTTATTCATTATCATCTTCTACTTTTTCTGCTTCTTTTGTATCTTTCTGACTTTTTATTTTTTCAAAAAAATCTTTTATCTTATCTGGTTTTTTGTCTATATATACACCAACTATTAATGATGTAGCAAAAAACAATACATTAATTATAATTTCCACTGCTCCAAATAATATTAAAATGACAGCAATAATTGAACAAATTATTGCCCATTTGTTTTTTTCTACAAATTCCATACTGTCTGTTCTCCTTTTAGTTTATTTTAGTTCTATTTTTTAATAATTTTTTTATTGTTTTTATTCTTTATCCTTATCTTTATCTTTTTCTTCTTGTTCTTGTTTTTTAGCTTCTTCTCTTTTTTCTTCTATAAATTCATTATATTCTTGAATTGTCATTCCTTGACTTAAAGCATCTATTTCTGCTTGTTTCATTTTTCTATTTGATATCTTAGTTATATCAACATTTACTTCATCAATTTCTAAATCAGACGCTTGTTTTATAGCTTCTTTAATTTGTTCTTGTAATATCTTTGTTACTTGTTTTATTACAGCATCTTTTGAAACAACTGTTTTTACTTTAACTACTAAATTATTATTTTTATTTATTTCTATTTTAGTATTTGTACTATCTACTCCTGGTAAATCTTTTGCAACATCATTTGCTAAATTTTCTAATGTTGCTGTAGCTATTAATAATTTACCATTCTTATTTTCTAACAATATTCCTCTTTGTGCTTTTTCAGCTCTTGGTTGAAAGAATATTCCTTTAATTGCAAATAATCCTAAAATTGCAAATATCACAAATACTATATCTTGTGATTTATTTACAAATTTTTCTACTGGCTTAAAGACAGACATGTCTATTATACCTTGCATAAGTAATACTGCTATTACTATCATAACTAATATTAAAACTGAAAATATAAAATATATAAATTTATCTAATTTTTTCATAACTTCCTCTTTTCTAAATATGTGTATTTTTTTACCTTATCTTTTATTATTCCTTGTTACATTATTCTAATATTTTATTTAAGTGATTATTCTTTTGAATCTAATGCTTTTCTACTTGCTTCTTCTATCTTTTGTTCCTTTGGATCTCTTATTCCTTGAACATGTACATTAACTTCGTTTACTAAAAATCCTGTCATATCCTCAACTTGCTTTTTAAGTTTTGATTGAATTTCAAAAGCTATATCTGGTATTCTCATACCATAATCAACATTAATATTAACATCAATTTTAGCTTTGCCATCATTTAGCTCAACTTTTATTCCTTTATTTGCCTTGTTCTTACTTGTAAATGCTCCAAAAATATTTCCAACTGTATTTACATTTTGCATTTTATCTATTTCCATTGCAACTATTGATGCTATTACTTCTGGGTCTATTATTAAATCTGTTTTGTTGTCTTTTTCTTCTACTGTTTTTTCTTGTTTTTTATCTTTAACAGCTTTTTCTTTTTCAACTTCTTTTTTATTTTTTTCTCCCATTATACCACCTCCTAATACATTATTATCATATAACTTATACCTACTTTATATATTAAAATTTTAACATATTAATATATATTATACAAATAATACAAACAATATTATTTATTTTAAATAAAAGAAATAAAAAAGAGGCATTTTGAAGTGAACCCAAATTGTTAGACAAATTAGTTTAATAAGGAGGGTTCATTTTTATGTCAAAATACACAAACGAATTCAAAATAAAAGTAATTAAACATTGTATAGAAGAACATTATGGATACGGTAGTACCGCTAAATATTTTAATATTCCAAGTATAGAAACAGTAAGAAGATGGTGTAAACATTATGAAGCACATGGAA
>CABTXJ010000010.1 GCA_902488785.1 uncultured Eubacteriales bacterium
TATACTATATTTTAGTTATTATCTATTTCATTATTTGTTGTATTATCATCTTTCGTAAGAGTATTTGTATAATATGTATTAACTTTCCATACTGTATCATTAAAGTTTGCAAAGTTTAATGTATAATTTACAGCATTCCCTTCTTCATCTATTATATCTTCCTTATTTGTATATGTAGCTATCTCTACTTTGTCATCAGCTGTTTCATCTAATTGCTTAGTACTTACATTTGTTCTATTCTTATCTAATAATATATCATAACTATATTTCGCTCCATCATATATATCTTTTTTAGATATATTAGATACAACACTTAATTCTTTAGGATATATTTGTACTGTTACTTCTTCTTTTCCATCTACTTCCTTTTTAACAACATCATATGTAATTCCTTCTGGTAATCCTTCTACAGTATATGTTATTTCACCTATTATTTCTGTTCCATCTGCTTTAGTTAATGAGTGTGGCACAGTTTCAAGTGGCGCGTCTAACTTGCTTTCAAATAGCAACCTATCCGCATATGTACCCTTCAAAATTACGTTATTCAAGCTAACATTGTAAGGGTTCTGGATTTTGGGATGTTGCGATTCTGCATTTTCTTCTTTTATCAAACTATATGTTGCATATTCCCCTTCTCCTTGCTCCTTGTAATAGTTATTCGTAGAAGATAGAAATACTATTGGGCGAAGCTTAGCAGAATACTCAACACTTACAAAATAAGAATCATTACAATTTCCAAAGTATTTATCTGCAAAGCTTAATCTATTAAAATTTAAATAATAGCGTATAACTGTTATTCCAATTTCATTAATATTCCAACTAAATCGAGAACCTAAATCAGTATCAAAACTCTTATGTATTATTTCTTTTTGTATATCTTTTCCTGTGTTTTTATCATATGTTTTTGTATGTACTTTATCTAACTTTTCTATACTATAAAATTCTTGTTTTATATCTGTTAATTTCTTTCTTTTTTTACTTACTCCTACATCTCCTGTTTGATATTCAAGTGTTGCATTTTCTGTTACTCTTGCATTTGTCTTATTTAATGTTGGATAATATATTGCTCTATTCAACTTATTTGATCCTACTGGATGATCTTCTTTACCAAAATCATCTCTTAATTCTTGTCTTTGTTCATCTGTTGTTATTCCATATGCCTCTTCTATATCAGATAATAACATTGGTCTTGCACCTGTTCCTTTTGTTGTTTCTGTTCTTGTATCTCCTTCTGATGGTATTCTAGAGCCTACCTCATAGTTAAATTCCTTTGTTTCATCCGCGCCATATCCATGTCCATATAGCCCTGCTATGTTATGTGTTTCTTTTTCATACCATAAGTAACCTAATGCACTTTTTGTAGTAATTTCTGCTGTTGGTTGTGTTTCTGGCATAAGTAATACTTGGTTTCCTTGTATATCATATACTCTCCACTTAGTCTTGTAACCACTTACATCTACTGTTTGAGTACCAACACCATTTCCCGAATGATCTAAGTCACCCTTAATTGATGTATATGTAAGCTTGTCTTTTGGTACACTTACTGTTTCTTTTGTATTTGGGTCTACTTGTAATGTATGATCATAATTTACATAGTCACCTATTTTAAGCTGACTACCTTTTACTGTTTCTATCTTTTTATTCTCATCTGCATTTTGTCTATTATTGTTTGCCACTATGTTATTCAAGGAGTATCTAGTGTACCCCCCCCGATTATGACAACCAATACAGCAATAATTGCAACTATTGAAATAATCTTTTTCTTTTTCATATATTTTTACTCCTTTTCTTAATATTAACTTTAGTATACCCATTATTTTCTTTTCTTTAAATTATTGTATCTTCTATGTATTATATTTTTAATACAAAAAAGAGATAGCTTCTTTCTATCTCAATTTTTACAATCAATCTATTATTATTGTTTTTTTATTTTTTCCTTTTTCCAACAACAACTCCTCTGCATTTTCTATTATATATAATATCTCATACCAACTATTTACTCTTCTATGCTCCACTCCCTTATTATATATATTATCAAATACTACTATCTTAGTATGATCTTCTACATCAGCTATATTATATGGGCTATCTTCTATCATTACGTCTATCTCATTTTCAATTATTACTTTCTTTTTTCTTTGTGCAAATATTAGCTTATCATATGGTATATCATATTTTTCAAGCCAAACTTTTAAATTATTTTCCTGTGTACCTTCTTTCTTATCTTCTTCTGTCATTGAGTATCTAGCTGTAATTATATATATACTATGCCCCATATCTTTTAACTTTCTTACTACTTCTGGTGCACATATTTTTGGCTTTTCACTTTTTGAGTAATCATCTAATATACTTATCCAAAAATCATCGTCTATTTCTTCTGACCATCTAAACATATCTTTTGTATTATACTCATCTTTCTTCCAATCAGTCATATTATATCCATGTTCATATGCATATTTTGCACCTGTTTCAAAAACATAATCTTGTACATCTGTTAATACTCCATCTACGTCTATCCCTATTCTCATATACTATTCTCCTTCATTTAATACTAGTTTTTCAATTATTTTAGCAACTCCATCATTATCATTATCGTTTGTTACATAATCTGCTACTTCTTTTATCTTCTCTCCTGAATTGTCCATTGCAACACCTATTCCAGCATGTTCTATCATCTCCATGTCGTTTACATTATCACCTATTGCCATAACCTCATCTGTTTTAATATCCAATACCTCCATAAGTTTTTCAACTGCATGCCACTTGTTAATATCACTTTTAGATATTTCTGTATAGTAGTAATCAATATTCACAAAGTCTGTTCCATATTTTATTACCTTCCTACTCATATATCCAACATCTAATACTTCTATTTCCTCTATTTCTCTTAATCTTTTCATTATATTATTAAATACCATTTCAGATGAATCGCATACTGTTATCTTAAGGAAATGATCTATATTATTTTCTTCAATATACTTAGGTATATTTTCTACAATATTAATATTTGTTTTCTTATCATCCATCTTAAATGCATTTTCCCTATGATAGAATAATACATTGTATGTAAGTTCTTCTGTCAATATATCTTGGTCTGTATACACATTATAGTATATGCTATTTGATGCACATAAGTTTGCTATTTCCATTACCTTTTCTCTACTTAAAAAACCACCAAATAATATTTCTTCTTTTTTGACATCATATAGTATTGCACCATTACCACATATTATATAATTGTCTATACCAAGTTCTTCTGCTATTGATTGTGTAGACTTAATTGGTCTTCCTGAAGTTAATACTATTTCTACTCCTTTTTCTTTAGCCTTTTTTAAAACTTCCTTTGTATAATCAGTTACAACACCTTCACTATTTACAATTGTTCCATCTATATCTATATTTATTAGTTTAATCATATTACTTATACTTCCTAATCTATGTATTTTGTTTTCTTTTTCTAACTATTATTATATTCCTTATTACATAATTATCATACAAAAATATATTATATATAGCAAATAATATGCAATACATATTATATATTGCATATTATTTTTAACTTTCTATATTTAATTATTTGTTTCTATTTCTCACTTTGTTCTTTTCTTTTTTTCTTTTTATATTATCTTTCTGGAACAATTAGTCCATAATTTTTTCCATCTTTTAATTTGAAGATTACATTAACTTCATTATTTCTTGAATTAATGAATGTTAAGAAGTTATTTGTTTTATGTTCTGAAAGTAATAATTTTGCATCTTCTGGGTCCATTGGTCTAATATCATATGATTGATATTTAATTATTTCATCTACTGGTTCTTCATGTTCTATTTCTTCTGTATCTTCTACTTCTTCATATTCTTTTATGCTTTCTCTCATCTTTTTTCTGTTAGCTGTTTTAGCTTTGTCTATTTGTCTTTCTAATATATCCACATTTCTATCTATTGATGCATATAGGTCTTCATTTTCTGAAATTGATCTAAATGTATTTCCACCTACTACAACTTGAAATTGTGTTATTTTCATTTGTCCTTCTTCTCTTAATGTAACTTCAACTTCTATATCTTGTTCAAAATACTTTTGTATTCTTTCTAATTTTTTTTCTGTATAGTCTCTTATTGCATCTGTTGATTCAATATCTTTTTCTATCATTAATAGTTTCATATGTTCCTCCTTAAGTCTTTTATATATTTTTATCATATCAAATACATTTTGTTTATTCAATGTATAATTCCTATTATTTTCTTATTGCTTATTTAATATTTTTTACTTTCTACTTATTGCATTCTATTAAAAACATTATTCCTATATCACTTTTTTTACACATACATTTTAAATTATAATTATTTAGTATATTTTTAACAATATATAGTCCTAGCCCATTACTATTAGTCTTATCAGAATTAAAATTAATGTCAAATATATTTTCAATATCCAAATCATCTTTTTCAGAATATGTATTTTCAATATACATATATTTACCGTTGTCATTATTTTTACCCTTATCCATTATACCAATTATAATACTTCCATTATCATCGCTATACCTTACTGCATTGCTAATTAAATTTGAAAGGACCATTTCAAATGCCGCTTTTCCAATATATATTTCTTCATCTTTAATATTATTTTTAATATTCAAATTCTTCTTTGATATATTTACTTCGTATTTTTTAAGTACATTATCTAATGATTCAGATATTTTAATCATTTGTTCATCATTTTTTAAATGCTCTACAGATGATATTAGTAGTATCTCTTTAATATTTTTAGATAATCCATCTACTATTCCTATACATTCTTCAATATACTTATCTCTATCTTTGTATTTTCCAATATTATATTTCATATTTTCAAGTATTATTTTAAGACTAGTAAGTGGAGTTTTTAGCTCATGTGATGCACCTCTGAAGAAATTATATTTCACCTTTTCTAATTTAACTATTTCTTCATTTTTAAATTTTAAGTCTTCTATTACATTTAATAATTTGTCATACATATCATTTATCTGCCTCTTTAGCTGTCCTATTTCGTCTTCTGATGCTACTTTAAGGTGTGCATTCTTATCTAATTTTGTCATACTATCTACAACATTTAATATTTCTTTAATATTTTTAGTTAATGTTCTTGCATATATTAATGAAATTATTATTGAAAACATTATTGATATAGCTATTGAGTAAGGGAGGAATTTAATGATAGTTTTTTTAGCTTCTTTTTTCATATCAGCATTTGATAAAAATTGAAGCCGTATATTTTTACCATTATCTAATACTACATCTCTTTCTTCTATTAGCAAAGAATTATTCTTACTAGAAAAATCTATATTGTTAGGCTCAGTTATTTTTATCTCGTCTTTTCCTTCGCTCTCTTTAATATTAACCTTTATCTCATTATTTTTAGAATATATATCCATTGTTTCTTTAATAAAATGTATATCCTTTTTTTCAAAACTTTTAGCTATTTCATCTGCTTTTTTAGTAATTTCATACTTTCTATTTTTCAAATACAAACTAGGAAATATATACAAACCCATAGCATGTATTAGTAGTGTTAACACCACTAATATGCTAAATGTTTTTATAAAAATCTTATGAAACACTTTTAATTTTTTCATCTTATCTCCAACATATATCCAACATTTCTTACTGTAATAATACAATCATCTAATCCAAGCTTTTTCCTTAGCTCTTTTATATACACGTCTATTACCCTATCATATGGTATTTCTTCTGTTTCTTTCCACACCCCTGAAAGTATTTGGCCTCTTGTTAATACTTGCCCATTATTTTCTAATAAGTATTTTAATATTTCTATTTCTTTAGCATTAATATCTATGCTTTCACCATTATATTTTGCACTATAGCTTTTAAAATTAACTTCTGCATTATTATGTATAAATATATCTCTTCTTTTTCCATTATATTCTTTATCTTTAGCTTTAGCTTCATCTTCATCATTTCTATTATTTATATTTCTTCTAGCATTATTGTATTTTGTTAAAAGTGATTCAATTCTAGCTTTAAGTACTGGCAGAGAAAAAGGTTTTTCAATATATCCATCTGCTAAATTAGAAAATGCATCAATTTTGTATTTTTCATCATTAAATGCAGTAAGTATGATTACTGGTATATCACTTATTTTTCTTATCTCTTCTAATACTTCTAATCCAGTAAGTTTTGGCATTTGTATATCTAATATAATCAAATCAATTTCATTATTTTTAAAAACATCTAATACTTCTTTTCCATCTTTTGCTTCATATATATCATATTTAAATTCTACTAAATATTCTTTAATTCCACTTCTTATTATTTCATCATCTTCTGCTACTAATATTTTCAAATGAGCTCCTTTTCTGTAATACAGCATGTATTATTATTAATTAAATAATTATTAATTAAATAACTATTACTACATCATATCAGTTAATATATCTTTTGGCTTTTTCTTAAGTATGTTAAATGAAGATATAGCTACTGCTAATACTAGTATTACTGTCATAACAATTATAACATAAATTAATGCATTAGATGATATATTAATATTCAAAGATGTAATTGTACGATTAAATCCATCTACTTCTGCCCCACCACCTAAGTTAGAGCCTTTTGCAGCTTTAGATATTCCTTTTGATATATTACTTGTTGCTCTTTTTACTATTCCATTTCCAATATATTTTGAAAGTCCTTTTGCTAAAAAGAATGAAAATACATATGCAGGTAATGCAATTAAAACCATCTCTGCTAAGAATTGTCCAAATATTTCTATCTTCTTTTTACCTATTGAAAGTAGTATCCCTATTTCATTTTTTCTTGATCCTATCCATAAAAATAGTAATAGTGTAACTATTATCCCTGCAAATGTTAGTGAAAAGATATATAATTTCTTAGATATATTATATATTTCATTAATTGATTTTTGTAAGGCTGGAAAGTTAGATGTACTTTTTATTAAGCTATAGCTATTAAAATCAATATCTAATTTTTTAATTTGCTTAATTACTTCGTTTATATCTTTTGAGCCTAGTACAAAAAATGTTGCATCTTGGTATTTTGCAGATTCTTCAGTTTCACCATATAATTTTGCAGCAGGTGCTACATCTGTTATTATTGTATTTTCATATAATTCTTGAGCAGCAGTTACAGCACTTTTGTTATGACCATCAAATAATCCTATTATTTCAAGTTCAACTTTTTCATTTGCTTGTTTTTCATTATCTGCATCATATATATTTGATTTAATTTCTATCTTGTCACCAACTTTAAGATTGTTTTTCTTAGCTAAATCCTTATGTATTATTGCAACGTTCTTATCTTCATTTGTTATATTTTTTCCTTCAACTAACTTATATGAACCTGAAACAAATTTTGTTTCTTTTTTAGAATCGTTTACTCCTGTTATCATAACAGTTTTGTTAAAATACTTTTTCCTATTTTCTGACATATTAGCAAGTGTTTGTTTTGTTTCAATAATTTCCTTATCTACTAAATCACCTACGCTATTTATTCTTTTTACATATCTTACTATATCTTTATTTTCTTTTATCTTTTCAATATCTTTACCTTTAATATTTCCTCCACCTCTTGGTGTTCCAGGGTTTACCCTTCTATTTATTTCCATTGAAAAGCTATTAGTTATATTACCATATGTTTCTTTAGCTTCTTTGTCTACTGCTTCTCTAATACCTACACTAATTAAACTAAATGTTGTCATTAGAAGTATTATTAAAAATATTATTATTGTTTTAAACTTTTTTCTTGTTACATATAATATGGAATTTTTAAACATTTTTCCCTCCCGGTTGTTTTTCATTTAATTTTTTGTTTTTAAGTTCAAGTATTACATCAGCACTATTTGCAAGTTCATTACTATGAGTAACTACGATTACACATTTGTTTTTTTCTTTTGCAAGTTTTTTAAATATATCTACTATTTCAGCAGATGTATTTTCATCTAAGTTACCTGTAGGTTCATCTGCAAGTATTACTGGTGTATCTGATGCAAGCGCTCTTGCTATAGCTACTCTTTGTTGTTGCCCTCCTGATAACATATTAATATTCCTATTAATTTGACTATCTTCTAATCCTAACTCATATAATATATCTTCTTTTGCATCCTTATTTACTAATCTTACATTTTCCATAGGTGTTAAGTAATCAATCAAATTATAGTTTTGGAAAACAATAGATATATTATTTTTCCTATAATCGCTATATCCAATATCTTCTAAGCTATGTTCTTTAAAGAAAATATCACCTTTTTTAGGTTCATCCAATCCTGCAAGTAGTGATAATAATGTTGATTTACCTGTTCCTGATTTTCCTACTATTGCATAAAACTTTCCTTCTTCAAATTCATAGTTTACTGATGATAGTATCTTATCTTCCAAATTCACATATTCTGCATTTGGATAACTATATGTTAAATCTTTTAATTCTAATATTTTCATTTATTCCTCCAATTGTTTCTTTCTTCTTTCTATTTTTTACTATTTCTATTAATATTGTTTTTTCTTTGTTATTTTTTTCTATTTCTAATTACCTTTTTTCAATATATCTTTAGGGCTTTTAAATATGATAGTTGCATTAGATATTATTAATGACAATAATATTATTGCAAGTAATACTCCATAACTTTTAGCAAATACAACTAAGTTAGTCATGTAACTTCCTTTTAAATTAGTTACAATTAACTTTTTTAGTATGTTATTTAGTACTAATCCTCCTAATGTATTTGCTACAATAGCTACTGGCATTGATATAATTAGTATTTCTATTAAGAATTGTAATAATATTACTCTTCTTTTTTTACCAATTGCCATTAATACACCTATTTCAAAATACCTTTCTCTAAGCCATAGAAGTAGTATTAAAGTAATTACAACAATAGATACAAATATTACAGAAATCACACTTATAGTTATTATCTCTTTTATTTCTGTTATTGAATCTGCTATTTCTGAAAACATTTCATTGTTTTTTTGTATATCATATTTTTTCTTATCTAGTCCTAATTCATCTAGTATATTTTCTACATTATCTTCTGTATTATCCTTGGTATTATCTTTTTCTTCTTTTTTCTTTCCAATGTTTTTCATATATACGTTTATACTATTTAAAGTGTCATTTTTGTTTTCGCCTTCTTTATCATCATATGCATATAAGGCAAATATTTGGTTTTCTGTATAGTCTGAAGTAAGGCCGGTATATTTTTCTTGCCCTTTTCCTTCATATATTCCAACTATTTCATATTCTTTTTCTTTGTTTTTTTCTTTTTCATGTTTTTCTTCATTTAAATTATTTGCATTGACCTCTTTTAATATTATCTTGTCATTTAGTTTCAAATTATTCTTTTTAGCAAATTCTCTATGTACAATAATTTTGTTTTTTTCATTTTTAGCTATTTTTCTTCCTTCAACAATTTCAAATGAACCACTAGCAAATAATATATTTTTAGATACATCGCTTGTTTCAATTAATTTAACTGCATTACTTAAATTATCATCTACATAGTCATTCATTACATTTTTTTCGCCTTCAACTACTTTACAATTTAATGCTTTTGCTATCTTTTCACGCTCATACACTACATTTTCTACATTACTATTTTTTTCTATGTTTTGTACATCTTTCAAATAAAACTGCTGATTTCCATCTACTATATTTTTTCCATCTCCTATGTTTTGCGTGTTTTCCAAGTTAAACTTTTTAGTAATAGTATATGACATTAAAGTATTTTCAGATATCTTCTTTTCTATACCACTAATGTTTGCAATTATTCCAAAACATACATATATTGCAAGTAATACAAATAGTAGTATTGAAAATAGTATTGCTGTTTTTTTCTTTTTTCTTGTAACATATTTAAAAGAATTTTCTAATACATTCATATATTTCTCCCTTCTTTTCTACTATATCCCAATATATATTGATATATTTTTTAATGATATATTTTATGTTATTAATATATTATTGAATTATGAAATATATATGAAATGGATTAAAAAACTTTTTCTTTTTACAATTTTGTTACATAAGCAAATCTATACATAAAAAAAGATAGGTATCCTATCTCAGCTTAATGTTAAAAAGGCAAATAAAAAAGGCATATTATATGCCCAATATATTATATACCTCTTCAAATATCTCATTATTTCTATCATGTTTTCCTAAAAGATAATTATATCCAATTACTGCTTCTAATGCTGTAGACATAGCATATTGTATAGGGGATGTGTTTTTTGGTATATGATAGTTTTTAGTATTTCTAGCTCTTCTAGCTACATCTTGCTCTTCTTCACTTAAACATTCTTTTTCCTGTAATTTATTCAATACATCTGCTTGCTTTTTAGCATTAACCAACTTAATTATTTTAATATGTAAGTTGTGTGCCTTTGTATTTGTTTTAGATACAATTCTTTTTCTTATTGCAAGTTCATACACAGCATCACCTATATATGCCCATACTAGTGGTGATTTTTTTAATACTTCTATTTTTTCTTCTTCCAATATTATACTCTTTCTAATGTTATTTTATCTATTTTGTTTGTTCTAAAATCTTTAATTATGGCATTAGCTACCCTGTTGTAATCTGGATTACCACCAGATATTAGCATATTCTTCCTTTCTGCTATTACAGAAAGAAGGTAATAATATGCATTAACTGTGTTTTTACCTTTTTCAAAATCTTCTTCTTTTATATCATATCTTTTGAAAAATGCCACTTTATATTCTTCTTTTTTAAATATATTTTCCATTAATTCACATGCAATTTCTATATTATCTACCATATCATTTCTTATTGCATCAACTATAGCAAGGTTTATTCCAACTTCTCTTTTTTCAAAATTTGGCCATAACATACCCGGACTATCAAGTACTGATATATTTTCATCTATTCTTAGCCATTGAAGCTTTTTTGTAACCCCCGGCTTATTTTCTGTTTGCATAGTTTTTTTGCCTGCAAGTTTGTTAATTATAGTTGACTTACCAACATTTGGTATACCAAATATTAGTGTTCTTACTGTAGATATTCCTTTTTTGTTCTTAGCTATAGCATCTTTTAATTCTTTTATACCTTTTCCACTATTTGCATCAATCTTAAATATTTCTACTTCTAATTCATTTTCTTTAAACTTATTTTTAAATTCTTGCATCCATCTATCAGTTTCTCTATCATCTGCCAAATCTGCTTTGTTTAAAACAATTATTCTTTTAACACTCTTTTTTTTATCTAGCATTGATACTAAGTCATAATTTCTTGATGATTTTGGTATTCTAGAATCCAATATTTCTACTGCTACATCAATTTTAGAAGATATTTCTTCTAATTGTCTTTTTGTTTTAAACATATGTCCTGGATACCAATTAATATTACTGCTAACTTTTTTGCTCATATCTCCTACCTTATCTTATATTGATTTTTATCTGCTCTTTCATCATATTGTCTTGTATATTTTTCATTTCCATAAAACCAATTTGTATTATTTCCTTTATTTGATGTTCTATTTTTATTTACTAATACGTCTAAAAAGTTTAGTAATGCAAGAGTTATTCCTACTATATACATAAGTGAGTTCACTTTGTCTCCTGCTGGAAGTGAAATTGAAAGGCAATATCCAAAATATGCAAAATATGATCCTAAATATATTGCAGCCCATACTATACTTCTTTTGAGTATAAAAACTAGTGCTATTATTGCTAAAAACATAAGAACAATATCTACTTTAGGATATACACTCGCAAATTGTACATATCGTCCTGTTGTTACCATTCTTACAACATATACTCTAAATAGTACATACATGAATCCAAATATATTTATTAAATAACTATATAGTTGCATATTATCTCCTTTATTTTAATTTTAATTTTAATTATTTTTCTTTGTTTTTTATTTTTTTGTTTTTTTATTTTTTTGTTTTTTTCTTTTTCTCTTTTTCTAATTCTGCTTTTTGTTTTTTATTTTTTCTGCTTTATTTTCTATTTATATTTTTCTATTATATTATTTACTTTTAAAGAAAAAAAGCCCTTAAAAGAGCTATTTTCTTAAACTATTATTTTTCATCTTCATCTGTAAATGTATAATAATCAGCCCATTTTTCTTTGAATATACCATAAATTGTAGCTATTAGTTCTTCATCATCAAATGACATGTATGTTTCACCATTACCATCTTCGTCTTCTATTAGCTTTAATATTACAGCTTGGCTTTCATCTTCTTCTTCATCTACTGGAGTTAGAACTACATATTCCTCTCCTTCGTATGAAATAAGATCTAAGAATTCAAATGTTACATCATTACCGTCTTCGTCAGTAAGTAGTATTAGTCTTCTTTCATCTTCTTCATTATTGTTTACTTCGTTTGCTTTATTTTCTTCGTCCATATTTTCTCCTTTCAAATATACATTATATTAATTAATTTTAAACTATTAAATAAATTATAGTATATAACATATAATTCTTAAAGTTATATAATTATACAATTGCATATTTGACATATTATTGTATTTTTTGTTACTATTTTATATTTATTTTTTATTATTATTCCTATTATATGTCTCTAGAATATTTACTGCAGCCAATTGATCTCTTAATTTTTTCTTATCTTTGCTTTTGACTTGTACTTTTTCCATAATATTGTCTGCTTCTATAGAACTATATCTTTCATCTTGTATTTCAATTATTAGGTTATTAAATTTGCATTTTAACTTATGTAGAAAATTTTCTGTTTTTTCTACTCTAAATCCAGATGTTCCATCTGCATTATATGGCATACCTAGTATTATCATTTCAACATTATATTCTAATACTATTTCTTCAATTCTTTTTAATGTTTTTTTGTCATTTGTACTTTCAATTGTTTCTAAGCCATAAGCTGTTAATTCTAATGGATCAGTAAGTGCGATTCCTATCCTTGCATCACCATAATCAATAGCCATCTTTCTCATTAATCAAGCTCCAAATATTTCTTAATCATTTGTTCTAACAAGTCATCTCTTTCAATTTTAATTATCTTGCTTCTTGCATTTTTATGATTTGTAATATATGTTGGGTCACCAGAAAGTATATATCCAACTAATTGATTTACTGGATTATATCCATTTTCTAAAAGTGCTGAATATACTTCTTTTAATATTTCCTTTGCTTCTTTAATTTCTGCTTGTTTTGCAAGCTCTGCATTATAGTTCATAGTCTTATCATCTGCCATAACAACCCTCCTTGATACGTGTTATCTGTAATTATATATTAGTATTTTACTACTTTTTTGTCAACTATTTTTTCTAGTCTGTTTTCTATTATTCCAATTTCAGATCCTTTTGTATATTTAATTGTTACAATTTCTACTTTAGGGCTATTTTCCAATTTAGATATATTTTTCTTTAATTTTGAAATAATATCTCTTTCTTCTAATTTATCTTTTGTAACTCCTGGAAATGCTATAACAAATTTAGGTCCCATATATCTAACTACAATTGTATCTAATTTTTCTCTTTCGAAAAAACTAGATATTTCATTTGCAATTAAAATTATTGTTTTATTCCCAGCATCTCTTGATATTTTATCATTTATTTCTACTAAGTTTGTTATTTTAAGCATTGCTATTTCAGAAGCATCATATTTATCTAGTATATTTCTTCCTTCTGTTAGCATATACTCATTTGTTTTTAAATTTGAATAATAATCAGTTCTGGTCATTTGTTCAAGTGATGTTTCATATGATAAGGAACTTATCATTTCACGAATTGCTTTTCTTAATATTTCTACAATATCTTTAGATATTTTGAAATCTTCTCTTTCCTTTAAAATCCAATATCCTACAAATATATTTTCATAATATAATGGGCAAAATAATATATTTTTAATATCTTCAAAATTTGTATATATCACATTATTTTTTTCTATAGCATTTTTAATTTCTTCATTTCTATCAATTTCAAGTATTTTTTCTATATCTTTTTCTTCTAAATTTGTAGCCTTAACTAAAAAGTCTATACCATCAAAATATATTATACTTGAACTTAATAATTTAAATTCATCAATTATTGTATCATTTAACTTTCTTATTTTTTCATCAGTAGATGTAGTTTCAGATGATATTTCAACTATCTTTTTTAATATATATAATTTTTCAACTTTCTCTTTTGAAGAAATTACATTACTAATTTGCTTTTTAATATATATCATATATATCAAAAGTATAACTACAATAATTAATTCTATTGTTATTATATATGGCAATTTTAGCTCCTTTTACTATTATTAATATCTTCTCATATTTCCCATATTATTCATACCATTTTGCATATTAGGTCCACCTTGTGGTCTAAACTCATTTTGTATAACTATTTTTTCTTTACTATTATTTTCTAATTGATATATATTATTTGCAATTAATTTTAATTGTTCAATAAATGGTTTTGGGTAACCTGTAATATCTAATTTGCATTCAACAATATTTGTTAAATATCTTTGATATACTCCAATATCAAATGGTACTGAAAATACATTTACTGTATTCCTATTAAATAATTGCTCCATGCTTGACATAGTTGGACTATTATATGTAGACAATCCCCCTATAACAATCTTCTTATTTAATCCCTTAACTGGTAATTCTTTATTAATAATTATTTTTATTTTTTCATCATTTAATATATTAGCTTTTTTAAGTTCTTTCATAAAATGTGTAAGTGGTTGCATTGTTAATATATCTAATGTTTGTATTGCAAATATATTATTTGCATATGCAAAATATTCTTTTGGTGTACTATAATCTGCATCAATTAATACAACTGTATGATTGTTATATAATGTAGTAAGTACTTTTCCGGCTTCTCCATAGTATGAATTATCAAATGGTGTTCCAGTATACATTGTTAAATTCCTATTTAGTTGTATACCTTCAGCTATTCCATGTTTAAGTTTGTTAATAGATTCTGCCGCTATATTTCTTAATTCTTCATTATTATCTGTTGTCATATAGTAATCATTCTTATTTCTTGTCATATCAAGTATTGCAGTATTAATTCCAATAGATGCAAATATCATTGCAAGTGAATTAATCATAAATGTAACACCACTCTTGCTTGTACCTACAAATATTGCACTTTTGTTATTTACATACTTTTCTAATATTTTAGGATCGAATTTTTCTTTTGGTGCATATCCATTACGCGCTTGTATATTTCTCATACTATTCATATTGTTCATATTATGTATGTTTTTCATATTTGGATTTACACCTATATTTTGATTATTATGCATTCCAGGATTTGGAACCTTATTATAACTGTTATTCATATTTTTAATATTATTAGGTACATTTTGCATATTATGTCTTTGACTATTTTGATTGTTTTGATTATTTAATGTAGTTATATTTTGGTTTTGTTGATTATTAAACGCATTATTATTATTATTATTAATTTGATTATCCTTATTATTTTCAACTGCATTATTTGTTGGCTTGTTTTGATCTATATTAATATTAGCATTATTATTTTCAACATTTGTTTTTATCTTTTTATTTACTTCTTCTGGTATAATTTCACCAATATTTTTTATTTCTTCTATATCAATTTTATTTTCTTGTTTTTGATTTTGTTCTTTTTGTTGTTCTTTTGGTGTACCTTTTTCTGGAAGTACAATATTATTTGAAGTTTTTAATTTTTCATCTATTTCTTCTTCTTTTGATTTTTCTATTCCTGATTTAACGTCTTTTAAATCTGATTCTTCTAATCCTATATCATTTATATCTTCTGTTACCCTATTTTTATTTATACTATCTATTCTAATAGGCTTTTGTATTTGTTTATCTTTATTGTCATTAGAATCACTATTGTTATTATTATTATTATCTTCTAATTTTGTTTCTTGTTCTTTCTCTTCTTCAAATTCTACTTCTATTTCATCATCTACGTTATTATCCTGTACATTTGTCATTACTTTTTCTTGTTCATGGTTTTCTTCTAACTTTACTTGTTCTTCATTCCCTAATTGTACTTTTTTAAGTTCTTTATCTTCTTCGAATTCTATTTCTATTTCATCATCTGCCTTATTATCTTGTGTATTTAATATTGTTTCTTCTTTTTTAAATTCTTCTTTATTTACTTTTTCTTTTTCGTCTTTAACATCACTGTTTAATGTTTGATTATTATTTGTTTGTGGATTATTAAAAGAGTTATTGTTATTGTTATTATTACTTTTCTCCTGCTTACTTTCTTCTAGTTTTTCTAATTCTTTTTCTTCTGATTGTTCTTCTAATGAAATTTGTTCTAATTCTTTTTTAAGATTTTCTATTTCTTGATCAACATCATTTAATTCTTCTTCACTTATTTCTTCTGGTTGTTCTTCTTTTTCTTGTTTTTTAATTTCATTATTTTCATTTGCTTTTTCTAATTCACTTTTTTCATTATTAATTATATTTGTTTTCTCATTTTGTGTAAGTATTTCTATTTGATCTTTATTTTCTTTTTTTAATCCTTCTAATTCTTCTTGATTCTCTTCTACTACTTTTTCTTCTTGCTCTTGTGGTTGTTTTTGCACTTGTTCTTTTACTTGGTTTTGTTTTTGATTTTCTTTTTCTTCATTTAACACATTGTTTATTGTATTTTTTGCTTTTTTTGCACTATTGTTATCCACATTTTGGTTAAATTTTTGTGGATTATTATTCATATTTATTTTTTGAATATATTCTTGTTTTCTAAGTAGCCTTTCATTACTAAAAGGATCATTTTCATTATTTTGTCTATTAACTGAAGTATTTAATTTTTCTTTTTCAGCTTCTTTTATTTTTGTTTGTATGCTATTACTATTTTTAATTATTTCATTAAACTTATTATTAGATGATTTTAAAGTTTCTTTAATCTCTTCAGGTAATTTATCTATTATATATAATA
>CABTXJ010000011.1 GCA_902488785.1 uncultured Eubacteriales bacterium
AAAATATGAAGAAGAAATTAATGAAAATGCTAAAATGTTAGCTAAAAATGTTATTACAACAGCAATACAAAAATGTGCAGCTGATCATACTTCAGAAACAACACTTACTGTTATTTCTATTCCTTCAGAAGAAATGAAAGGTAGAATAATTGGTAAAGATGGTAGAAATATTAGAAGTTTAGAAATGCTAACTGGTGTTCAAATCATAATAGACGATACTCCAGAAGCAATAACACTTTCGGCATTTGATCCAGTAAGAACAGCTGTTGCTAAATTAGCAATAGAAAAATTACTAGATGATGGTAGAATCCATCCAGGTAAGATTGAAGAAATTGTAGAAAAAGCAACATTAGAAATTGCAGATGTAGTAAGAGCTGAAGGTAAAAGAGCAATGGAAGAATCTGGTATATCAGATTTAAGCTCAGAAGAAATTATGCTTTTAGGTAAACTAAAATATAGAACAAGTTATGGTCAAAATGTTCTTACACACTCAATAGAAGTTGCAAATCTTGCAGGAATAATGGCAGACTTAGTAGGAGCAAATAAGGAAGTAGCTAAAAGAGCCGCATTATTACATGATATCGGAAAAGCATTAGACCATGATCCAGATATTGAAGGAACACATGTTGAATTAGGTGTAGAAGTATTAACTAGGGCTAAAGAAAGCAAGGAAGTAATTCATGCAGTAGAAGCTCATCATAATGATATAGAACCTGAAACAGTTGAAGCAATACTTGTACAAGCTGCAGATACAATCTCTGCATCTAGACCTGGAGCTAGAAGAGATACATTTGAAGCATACATTAAAAGAATACAAAAGCTTGAAGAAATTGCTACAGCATTTGAAGGTGTAAACAAATCTTACGCAATACAAGCAGGTAGAGAAATACGTTTAATAGTAGATCCTGAAAAGATATCTGATTCTGAAATGACTGTACTTGCACATGGCATATCTAAAAAAATAGAAGAAGAATTGCCTTTCCCAGGTAAGATTAAGGTAACAGTATTAAGAGAAACTAGAAAAACAGACTATGCAAAACAAAGTAAGGTTAATAGAAAATAGTTTAAAAAGTATGTTTTACAATTTTTTAAAAAAAGTTGATGCAATATGTTGAAATTATTAAAAATTAATGTTAATATATATATATTGCATTGATCGAGGTGTAGCGCAGTTGGTAGCGCGCGTGGTTTGGGACCATGAGGTCGCAGGTTCGATCCCTGTCACCTCGACCAGTTATACGCATTTTAAGGGTTTTATATAATTGTTAAAATGTATTGAAAGGTTGATATATCAATCTTTCTTTTTTTATACATTTATACGCAATTACTCAAAATATGTATAAATTTATAAGATAAAGGGAAAATAAAGGGGAAAATTCTTTTTTTTAGTGTTTTGTTACATTAATTTTTTTATTAACACCTATTTTGTTTTATTTAATAACTAATTTTTAAAGGTTATATCAAAATAACCTTCTTTTTGAACTAAAATAACAGTTATTAAAATAAATAACTGCTTAAGTTTAAATATTAAATTTTATAAAATCAATTTCAACAACTCCTTTTTTGCATAAAAAAATGAAGCTCTCTAGAAAAGCTTCTTAATTTGTATATGTATTTCATTATATTTATTATACTACATATTTTTTGTATTTCAAAGTAGTCTTTTTTGCTAAACTTTTTTGCTAGTATTTTTATTAAACTTTTTGATAAATTATATAAATTTTTAAAAATGTGAAACAATATTTATAAATATTATTAAAAAAGTTTCACATTTGTTAGCTTTTATACACACCTTTATTTGCAAAAGAGCCATTTTAACATTTTTAAAACATTAAAATATACAAAATATTAAATTAATATTCTATCCCACTTATATTTTTATTCTTTTAAAAATCCATGTTCCTTTAATAGTTTTATAAACATATGATCATATTCTTCAAAATAATTTGGATCTACTTCTGCAGTTGCCCAATCTATTTCTTGACATATATCATCTATTTCACAAAATAATTTACTTGATATTTTATTACCACCTATTAAATACTCTTGAAATATATCATAAAACTCTTCCTTTTCATCTGGCGAAAATTTTTTATACCCCTCTGTAAAATAATATGTAAAAAACTCTATATATTCTTGTTCAGTATAATCTTCAGAAAGTATCTTTTCTAATACTTCTCTATATTTTTCTTTATCTTCCATAACTTAATTCTCTTTTCTTTTATTATCTTAATTATATTTTATATGAATCATTTTAACAAATCTTTTATTATATATCCTATAGTATAAGTAATAATATTATTAGTATCCTATATTATCTTACTTCTTTTTTATTACTTATAATGCATCTCCCTTCTTTCTTATTCTTGAAAAATCCACCTTTAATATATATAATTGTATTGTAATAAAAAGAAAGGATTAATGCTATGCAAATGATACTAAAACACGCAAAAAAATATAGGCTTAAAATTATCCTAACTCTCCTGATAGTAATATTTGGAGTATACATTAATTTGTACATACCAAAACTTAATTCAGGAATTATTAATGAAGGTTTAGTAAAAGGTGATAGTCACTATTTAAAAACTAAAGGCCCAATAATGCTAATATATTCTATACTATCTCTTTTAACAGGATTGTTAAGTTTGCTTTTTGCAGCTACCATTTCATACAGTTTAAGTGCAGATTTAAGAAAAGATGTTTTTAAAAAGATAAACGAATTTTCACTAGCAAACTTCAACAAACTATCTAATGAAACACTACTTACACGTTTAACAAACGATGTAGACAAAATTGCAAGACTATTTATGATGTCACTTGTATTTTTGATACAAGCCCCTCTTCTAATAATTATTGCATATATAATGTCTGTAAATATTAATAGAGAACTTGCTCATCTAATAATTGCAGTACTGCCAGTAGTAATACTAATATTTTTCATCGCAAATAGATTTGTTAAACCAATATTCAAAAAAATGCAAAAAAACATTGACAGAATTAACAATGTGGTAAGAGAAAATGTAATTGGAATACGTGATGTTAAATCATACATGCTAGAAGATAATGAATCAGAAAAATTTGAAAAGCAAAATGAAAGCTTAAAAATGATATCAACTAAAGCTGTAATTATTATTAACCTTCTAGCACCTATTGGAAGCATTGTAGCTTTAGGACTAGGTGTATATATGTTATCTAGAGGAAGTAAGCTAATACTAGAAGGAAAACTTACACCTGGTGATCTTTTAGCTTTCACATCATATTCTACACAAATCATTAATGGATTGATGATGATGTTTGGTTTCTTCTCATCTCTTATTCAAGCTAATGCATCTATCGACAGAATAAGTGAAATATATAATTTGAAATCTACTTTAGAAGAAAGAGAAAATCCAATAAGAGAAATGAAAAATACAGACATAATATTTTCTAATGTAACTTTTGGTTACAATGAAAATGAAATTATACTAAAAGATATTAATTTTACTGTAAAAGAAGGAACTTCTTTAGGAATAATAGGACAAACCGGTTCTGGTAAGAGTACACTAGTTGATCTAATATCTAGAAAATATGACCCACAAAAAGGTAAAATAACAATTGGTGGAATTGATATTAAAAACTATGATATAAAATATTTAAACAATGCAATATCACACATAGAACAACAATCAAAACTATTTTCAGGTACAATAAAATCTAATATATTATTAGGTAATAACACATTAAAAGATGAAGAAGTATCTAAAGTATTACAACTTGCACAAGCTTCTAACTTTGTAGATAGATACACAGATACAATATCACACAAGGTTGAACAAAATGGAAGCAATTACTCTGGAGGACAAAAACAAAGAATTTCTATTGCAAGAGCAATTGCTAAAAACTCCAAGATAATGATAATAGACGATGCAACTTCAGCCCTAGATTATGATACTGAAAGAAAAATACAAAAAATGCTAAAGGAAAATTTAAATCCAAATCTAACTAAAATAATCGTATCACAAAGAATAAGCAGTGTTCAAAACTGTGATAATATATTAGTTTTAGAAGATGGTAAAATAGTAGATTCTGGAACACATGAAAAACTAATTAAAACCTCTAAATTGTATACAGACATATACAACATGCAAGGAGGTGATAGAAGTGAATAACAATATTAACAAAGAAAGCAAAAAACCATTTGAAACATTTAAAAGACTTTTAAGATATGTTTTTAATTACAAGAAAATGTTCATTTTTGGTATGATAACACTCCTTATTGCACTAGCTGCTACAATATACACAAGTATACTTGTAGGTCCAATTGCAAAAAGCCTTAAAGAAGGTAGCCTAGATGGAATAAATGTTGCAGTATCAAATTTAGCTATTGCTGTTGCTGTATCAATTATTTTTAACTTTTTAGGCAATACTATCTTTGCAGTACTTGCACAAAAAGTAACATACAATATTAGGAAAAAACTTTTTTCGCATTTAGAAAAATTAGACATAGCATTTTTCGATAACAACAAACCGGGTGAAATAGTTTCAACCTTTACAAATGATGTTGCAATACTTACTGAAGCACTAGATCAAGCAATTTCAAAAAGTATAATAAGTATACTAGAAATAACAATTTCTATTATAATACTAATTAAAATTAATTGGATGCTAAGTATAATTACTATATTACTATTACTAGTATATACTTTCCTAATTAGGTTTTTTGGTAACAAGAGTAAGTATTATACAGCTATATCACAAAAGAAATTAGCAGACTTAACATCATATTCTGAAGAAATGATATCTGGAATGCCAATTATCAAATCATACAATTACGAAGATAGAAATGTTGAGAGATTTTCAGTAAAAGCAGACAATCTAAAAAAGTATCAAACTAAATCTACAATTTATGGTATCTCAATGAATATAATAGGAAGTTCATTTGCATTCATACTATCTAGTGTAATTACAGTACTTGGTGTGTACTTCTATAACAAAGGCGTGCTAGATATATCAAACCTATTAATATATATTAAATTTGTTTCTTCATTATCAGCACCAATACAAAGCCTATCTAATTACATTTCATTAATATATACAGCACTTGCTGGAGCAGAAAGAATATTTAATATAATAGATATTGAGTCTGAAATAGACGAAGGTACAATTACACTAATTGAAAAAGATGGAAACAAATACTGGAATAACAACGGACATTTTATTAAAGCAGAAGGTCATATTGAATTTAAGAATGTATATTTCAATTATGATACCGATATGAAAGATAAGGACAAAATGGTATTAAGAGATATTTCTCTTTATGCTAATCCCAAAGAAAAGTTAGCATTTGTTGGTTCCACAGGTGCAGGAAAAACTACAATATCTAATCTAGTAGATAGATTCTATGATGTATCAGATGGTGAAATATTAATAGACGGACTTCCAATTAATGAAATTAAGAAAAGCCACTTAAGATCAAATATGACAGTTGTACTGCAAGAGCCCACTATATTTACTGGAACAGTTATGGAAAACATCAGAAAAGGTAATTTAAACGCCTCTGATGAAGATATAATTAGAGCAGCTAAACTTACTAATGCTGATTATATAATTTCTAGATTACCTAATGGCTATAATACAATGCTATCACCTGAAGATATTTCTCTTTCCAAAGGAGAAAAGCAATTCATTTCGATAGCTAGAGCTGCAGTATCTAACCCACTAATTCTTATGTTAGATGAAGCAACATCTTCTATTGACTCTCTTACAGAAAAGTTAATTCAAGAAGGTTTTGATAACCTAATGAAAAACTCTACTACTTTAGTAATAGCTCATAGGCTATCTACAGTAAAAAATGCAAATAGTATTTTAGTTGTAGAAGATGGTAAAATAATTGAAAGAGGATCACATTCTGATCTGATTGCAAAACAAGGTAAGTACTATAACCTATATACAGGTAAGGAAATACTAGAATAGAATTTAATAAATTAATAAAATAGATCTTAATATTAAGATCTATTTTTAATATAATCATATTTTTAGTATTATTAATTGTTCTTTTTGTTAAAATTAATATTTGTCATACCATCTACATATAAAGTTACATCAGTTTCATTTTTAATACCTATTCTTACTTTAACTGCTACTATATTATCTTCTTTTAGTAATTCTTTGAATCTCATATATTGATTTTCAAAAAGTATTAACTCCATTTCACCATATATATCTTCTAATATTACAAATACCATAAGATTACCTTTTTTAGTAGTTTTTCTTGTAACATTGCTTATCATTCCAGCTGTTAGCATAGTTGTATTATTTTTCAAATGCAACTTGCCTGATTTCATTTTTTCTAACATATCACTATTAAAATTAATTTTCTTCTCAATATACTTATATACTTTTTCTAATGGATGACCTGATACATATATTCCAAGTAACTCTTTTTCATATTTTAGCTTTTCATTATTAGAAATATCTTCAACTATTGTATATGTAACATCCGTTGTATCTTCTATCATATCAAACATAGAAGTTTGCCCTCTAAATCCATTGTCTGTATTATTTACTGAGTCTATTATATCTTCATATGATTTTAAAAGTGTTCCTCTATTTTCTTTAAAGCAATCAAATGCTCCAACTTTTATTAGTGATTCAATAGCTTTTTTGTTAACTCCAATCTTATTTGTTCTTTCAACAAAGTCTCTAAAATCTAGATAATTACCATTTTGCTTTCTTTCTTCTATTATTATTTTAGATGCTACTTCACCTACGGTCTTTATGCTTCCTACACCAAATCTAATTACATTATCTTTAGGTATTGCGGTAAACTTTACAAAGCTTTCGTTAATATTAGGTGGAAGTATTGTGATCCCATGCCTCTTAGCATCAATTATATATGTAGATATTTTAGTTAAATTACCTAAATAGCTATTCATAGTTGCAGCGTATAGTTCTTCTTTATAATACGTTTTTAAATATGCCGTCTTATATGAAAGTATTGAATAAGCTGCAGCATGAGATTTGTTAAATGCATATTTAGCAAATTCATACATTTCATCAAATATTTCATTTGCTATATCTTCACTTACTCCATTTCTTACACAACCTGGTACAATTACTTTTCCGTCTTCTACTAATCCATTTATGAAAATTTCTCTTTCTTTTTCCATAACATCTATTTTCTTTTTTCCCATTGCTCTTCTTACAATATCAGCTCTAGCATATGAGTATCCTGCTAGTTCTCTTGTTATTTGCATAACCTGTTCCTGGTATACCATACAACCATATGTTACATCAAGAATTGGCTCTAATTTTTCATGTAAGTATTTTATGCTTTTCCTATTTTTCTTACCTTCTATATATCTTGGTATCTGATCCATTGGCCCTGGCCTATATAGTGATACACCTGCTATAATATCTTCTAAACTATCTGGTGAAAGTTCTTTCATAAATCTAATCATGCCTTCAGATTCAAATTGGAACACTCCCAAAGTGTCAGCATTCTTCCATAATTCAAACACATTTGGATCATCATAATTATCATCATATTTTACTGTAATACCTCTTGTCTTTTTAACCATCTTTTCGCATTCGTCTATTACAGATAATGTTCTTAATCCTAAAAAGTCCATTTTTAGAAGTCCTAGTCTTTCAAGTATATCCATTGTATATTGTGTAATTACACTATTATCATTACTTGCAAGTGGTACATATGTCTCTACCGGTTCTTTTGTAATTACAACTCCACATGCATGTGTAGATAAGTTTCTTGGCATTCCTTCTAATCTTTTAGCATGATCTATTAATGTTTTAACATCTTCATCATTTTCATATTCATCTAATAGTTCTTTGCTTGTTTCTAGTGCATATTCTATTGTAATATTTGGACCTGTAGGTATCAGCTTTGCAATCTTATCTACTTTATCAAATCTAATATCTAACACTCTTCCTACATCTCTTATTGCCATTCTAGCTGCCATAGTTCCAAATGTAATTATTTGTGAAACATGATCTTTACCATATTTTTCTTCAACATATCGTATTACTTCTTCTCTTCTTTCATTACAAAAGTCAATATCAAAGTCTGGCATACTAACTCTTTCGGGGTTTAAAAATCTTTCAAATAGCAAGTCATATTTTAATGGATCAACTTCTGTTATTCCTATTGCATAAGCAAGCAATGAACCTGCACCTGATCCTCTTCCTGGTCCTACCGGTATATTTTTACTCTTAGCATAATTTACATAATCAGCAACTATCAAATAATAGTCTACATAACCCATTTGTATTATAACTGATAACTCGTACTCTGCTCTTTTCCTTATCTCATCAGTTATATTATCATATCTCTTTTTTAGTCCTTCTTTACATAACTCTTTTAAGTATTCTGCGTGATCTTTACCATTTGGCGTATTATAGTTAGGAAGTATTGTATGACCAAACTCAAAATTGAAATTACATTTTTCTGCAATTTTAACAGTATTTGCTATAGCATCAGGGAAATTTTTAAATTCTTCTTTCATTTCTTCAGGACTTTTAATATATAGTTCATCCGTACCAATACTCATCCTATCTTCATCAGATAACTTCTTTCCAGTTTGTATACATATTACTATTTCTTGATCTATTACATTTTCTCTTTCTGCGTAATGACAATCATTTGTTGCAACTAATTCAATCTCAAGTTCTCTTGCAAGTTTAATTAATTTCTGATTAACAAGCTTTTGATTTGCAAGTCCATTTGACTGTATTTCAATATAATAGTCATCACCAAACACCTTTTTATACCAAATAGCAGCCTGTCTTGCTTTTGTCTCATCTTCTAATACTAATTGAGATATTTCTCCTGCCATACATGCAGATAGGCAAATTAACCCTTCGCTATACTCTTCTAATATCTTTTTATCAATTCTTGGCTTGTAATACATTCCCTCTAGATTAGAAGCTGTTACTAAATGAGTTAAATTTCTATATCCTATTTCATTTTTTACAAGTAATATTAGATGATATCTTGTTGTGTCTATTCCATATTCTTTTGAATGCATATCTCTGGGAGATAGATATACCTCTGCACCTATTATTGGTTTTACACCTTCTTTTATACAAGCATCATAGAAATTAACAGCTCCAAACATATTTCCATGGTCTGTTATTGCTACTGCATCCATACCTTTTGATTTAATATTTTTAGGTATATCATTTATTCTATTAACTCCGTCTAAAAGACTAAACTCACTATGTAAGTGTAAATGTACAAAATCTCCCATATTATCCCCTTAAATACTTCTATCTAATACTTAACTTCTTTTAATATCAATCCTTCTGGCGGTAATGTCTTACCTGAATTTTTTCTATCTTCTTTTTCAATAATTGTTTTAATATCTTTTACCTTTATATTTCCTCTTCCTACTTCAAGCATTGTTCCTGCAATTATTCTCATCATATTATATAAGAAACCATTACCTGTAACAGATATTATAATTCTTTCTGAATTATTAAAAATATTATTAATTTTTTCCTTATATACTCTTGCATCATATATTATCCTTATAGTGTTATCTCTTTTTGACCCTGCAGCTTCAAAACATTTAAAATTATGTTCACCTACTATTTCTTGTATTGCTTTATTCATATTATTAACATCTAGGCTGTATGGATAATAATATTCATGGTCTCTTGTTATTGTTCCTCTTTGTTTATTATTATTAATTATGTAAATATATGTTTTTTCTTTTGCATTGAATCTTGAATTAAAATCTAGGTCTACTTCTTCTACTTTATTTATAGTTATATATTCCTTTTTTAACCTTGAGTTAATTGCCTTTTCATATTTTTCTATATCAAATTTTGATTCATCTAAAAAATTAGCAACTTGTGAAATTGCAGATACTCCTCTATCTGTTCTACCAGATCCTATTAATTTAATTTTTTTCCCTGTAATTTCAAAAATTGCCTTTTCTATTGTTTCTTGTACTGTTTTTTTGTCTTTTTGCTTTTGCCATCCATAATATTTAGTACCATCATATGATATATCTAACTTAATATTTCTCATAACTTTCATTCCTCTACTAAAAATATATTATCACGTTTTGATTAAAATTTTAAGCATAAAAAGCATAAAAAATCCCTGCAATGGCCGTTTCTTGGGTGTATTTTATGGACCTGATATTACAGGTGGGTGAGTCTCTCAGTAGTTATGGGATAAGATCTAAAAGAAATTATACACGCAATACCAAGAAGTATCTCTCCCTTTTAGAAACTTGTAGGTTCTAAAAATTACACAATTCGTACCCTGCAGGGAATAATCATCTTCTATATTAAATAAATTATATCAACATCTTTTAATCTTTTCAAGTATATTATTATATAACTTACTATTTGTTTTTTATCTTTCTTTTTCTAATCTAATAATATATGATTATCATATAGTCTAAATTAATCAAAATTAATTGAAGTCAATTAATTTTTTAAATAACTAAAAATAAGGAGAAATAATATGAATAACGAACAATTTGAAATTATTAGAAATAATAATGGTTTCATAGCAGCTTTAGATCAAAGCGGTGGAAGTACACCAAAAGCTTTAAAAGCATATGGTATAAATGAGGATGAATATAGTAATGAAGAAGAGATGTTTGATTTAGTACATAAAATGAGAACAAGAATTATTAAATCAAAATCATTTGATAATAGAATAATAGGTGTAATATTATTTAAACAAACAGTTAATAGCAAAATAGATGAAGAATATACTGCAGATTATTTATGGAATCAAAAACATCTTGTACCATTTTTGAAAATAGATAACGGACTTGCAGAAGTTGAAGACGGTGTAGCTCTTATGAAAGAAATAAAAAACTTTGATGAAATACTAAAACTGGCAAATGAAAGAAATATTTTTGGTACAAAAATGCGATCTGTAATATATACAGATAATGAAGAAAGCATAAAAAAAGTTGTAAAACAACAATTTGAATTTGCTAAAAAGATACTTTCATATAATTTAATTCCTATAGTAGAACCAGAAGTAGATATTAATTTAAAAGAAAAAGATCATGCAGAAGAAATTCTTAAAAATTATATTTTAGAAGAATTAAATAAATTAAAAGAAGATGAAATAATTATGCTTAAACTTACAATACCTACTACAAACAACAGATATTCAGACCTTATCGCACATAAAAATGTATTAAGAGTAGTTGCACTTTCTGGTGGTTATACAATAAATCTTGCAAATGAAAAATTAAGCAAAAACCATGGATTAATAGCATCTTTTTCTAGAGCATTAGTTGAAGGTTTATCTTCATCACAATCAGAAGAAGATTTTGATAAAGTTTTAAATAATAATATACAATCAATTTATGATGCATCTATTAAATAAATAAGTAAAGAATTAATGTATATATACTAAAAGCACCTAGGGATAGGTGCTTTTAACACGAATTTATTTTTGTATTTTTAATGTCATTTTCTTATTAATTTATTATTTTAAAAATATAATTAAAATAATTTTTATACACTTTTATCATTTATTTTTTTAATTAATTTTTCTTAAATATTTCATTGTTTCAGCGTTGTTTACAACATACTTTTTAGCCATATCATCATATATTAGGTTAAATCTTATAGTTTCTTCTTTTTTGTCTTTCTTTTTTTCACTTAGTTTTTTATTAAATATTTGTATATATTTTTTTGTATATTCATTTTTATCTTGCACTGATTTCATTTCATTTTCAGTTTCATTTATTGCAGCATTTACATCAACATTATATATTTTAACTATAACATCATATCTTAAAGGCTTGTTCCCTTGCTTTTTAATCTCTTCAACCTTATATGTCATATACTTGTATTTTGCTTTATTAATTTCTTTTTCTAAATCTGTTTGTCCATATTTTGCAATTGCAATTGCCTCATCTTTTTTTATTTCTTCTAAAAAATTTTCAATTGTATCTTTGCTTTCTTTTTCATTTCTACTTTCCATTTTCTTCTTAGGTATTAATATTATGCACATTACAATCAATAATAATATTGCTAATAATATCATTATATTTTTAGTTTTTATTTTAGTTTTTGTTTTATTTGAATTTTTACGTATACTTCTTCTATCATTATTATTGTTTTCTATATCTTTTTTATTTAAATTTCTTCTATTTATCATATTATTATTTTCTTCCATACATTCCTCTTTATTTAGATTCATTCCAATTTTTTCCTTCGTTAATATCTGCTATTAGCTTAACTCCAATATCTGCTGCATTTTCCATTTCTTCTTTTAGTATGTTAAAAACTATTTCTTTTTCTTCTTCTAACGTGTCAATAATAAGCTCGTCATGTACTTGCAAAACTATATTACTTTTTATATTTTCTTTTTTAAACCTATTATATACATTAACCATTGCAATTTTCATTATATCTGCTGCAGTTCCTTGTATTGGAGCATTCATTGCAATTCTTTTTGCTGATTCTCTTACTAAATAATTCTTAGAATCAATACCTGGTGTATATCTTCTTCTATTATATAATGTTTCTACATAGCCATTTTCTTTTGCAGATTCTACAATGTTTTCCATATATTCTGAAATCTTAGAATATTTTTCTAAATACTTCTCAATATACTCTTTGGCTTCCTTAACAGGTATTCCTAAATTTTCTGATAATCCATAATCACTTATACCATATATTATACCAAAGTTTACTGCTTTTGCACTACTTCTTTCTTTTTTTGTTACTTCATCATAATCTTTGTTTAAAACTGTTGCTGCTGTTGACCTATGAATGTCCATTCCTTCTTTAAATGCATTAATCATTGTTTCATCTTTAGACATAGCAGATAATACTCTCAATTCTATTTGTGAATAATCACCGTCTATGTATACATAATTTTGTGGTTTAAAGCACTTCCTTATTTCCTGTCCTAATTCTGTTCTAGTTGGTATATTTTGCATATTTGGATCAACAGAACTTATTCTTCCTGTTGCAGTAACTGTTTGTTTAAACTCTGAATGTATATTACCAGTTATACTATTTATACAAGAATTTAATCCTTCTACATAAGTGCTAATCAGCTTATTTATTTCTCTATATTCTAGTATATATCCTACAACTTCATGATTTTTTTCAATCTTTTTTAATTCATCAAATCCTGTACTATATCCCGTTTTTGTTTTCTTACCTTTTGCAATCTTTAATTCTTCAAATAATAATTCACCAATTTGCTTAGGTGAAGATACATTTATTTCATGGCCTGCAATTTCTGATATTTTCTCTTCTATTTTTTTAGATTTTTCTTTTAACCTATCTCCAAATGCTGATAATTCTTCTTCATCTACAAACATGCCTTTGTACTGCATATCTGCTAATACATATATTAGTGGTATCTCTATTTCTTCTAATAATCTTTCCTGTTTGTTTTCTTTTATGCTTTCTTCTTGTGATTTTTTTAATATATATATAATTATTGGTAAATAATATTTAGTCTTTTCATATTTTTCCAGTTCTATTATTCTTTCTATTTGCATTGCTACTGCTGATATAATTTCCTTTTCTAGCTTATCTACCAGTTTTTTATATTCTTTCATGTTTTTTGCTTTTGCTTTTTCATCTATATTTTTTGAATCAATACCATATAATATTTTTAATTCTTTTTCTATATTATATATACTTATATTTTTATATTCATTATTTTTATTTTCATTATTTTCTTCAATATTATCATTTAAAAATGTATCTAAATCTATTTGATAATTTTCGTTATTACTATAATTATAAAAATTATTGATACTATTATTATCTTTTTCTTTTTTGCTTGTTTTTTCTAGTATTTTTTTAATAGTCCTTTTAAGTGACATTATTATTTTGTTTTCTTTTTTATTATTTGTTTCAAAATAATTTTGTTCTCTTATATAGTCTTCTATTAATTTAGATATATCTTTTTCAAATATTCTTAAAAATATATTTTCAATTGTATAATTATTCAAACTACTATCTAATATGTATCCTGCAATTTCTGTATCATATTTTAATCCTTTAAACTCTATTCCTTTTTCTTTTAAATACACAATATGTGATTTAGAACAATGTGATATCTTTTGTATATTTTCATCTTCTAAAATATCTTTAATTTCTCCAGGCTTATATGTATATATGTATGCCTTATTTCCTTCTTTTAGCATAATGTTAATGTATCTTATAATTTCATTTGATATACTTTCATTGCACTTATCATTTATTTTGCCAAAATGTATATCATCTTTAATATTATTTTTAGACATATACTCTTTTAATATGTTTTTTATTTCTAATATTTTTTCTGATTCTTTTTCTTTTCCATTTTCGTTTTTCTTTGATTCTTTGCTATTTTCTTTATCTTTTAGTAGATCTTCTTCTAGCTTTTTCTTAGTTTTTTCTATGATGTAGTCTACATCTTTTGAAGTAAAAATATCATTTAAAGAGTTATATACAATGTCTGCTGTTTTATCTTCTAAGTCTGCCTCTTTTTCATCTGAATTTCTATTCGGTCTTTTTAGTTCATTATACACAAATGAAACGTATACTTCCTTAGCTTTTTTTACTTTTCCCAAAAATTCTTTTTCGTATTTTTCTTTTGATTCATTGTGATTATATATAATTATATTTTCATTATTTTCTAAATATTTTTCAAAATTTATTTCTTTTATATTATTATTTTTTTCTTTTATTTTTTCTGCTAATTCTTCTAATGTTATATTTTCTTCTATATCCTCATATTTTTCTTCTTCATCATTATTATTACTATAGTTTTCTAAATTATATTTAGATATTATTGATGTAATATTTAACTTTTTTAAATCATTATATACATTTTCATTTTTCCATGTTATATATTCCATATCTTTTATATCATATTCAATATCTAAGTCTGTTACTATCTCCCCTAGCTTTCTTGACATATATGCAATATCTTTTCCTTCAATTAGCTTTTTCCTTAATCCTTTTGCTATATCATCTTCATCTTTTTCTATTTTTTCATATATACCATCTATACTTTCATATTCTTTTATTAATTTTAGTGCAGTCTTTTCTCCAACTCCTGCAATTCCTGGTATATTATCTGATGAATCTCCCATTAATCCTTTAACTTCTATTAAGCTCTCAGGACTAACACCGTATTCTTCTTCTATTTTTTCTACATCATAACTAATATATTCAGTTTTCTTATTTACTAT
>CABTXJ010000012.1 GCA_902488785.1 uncultured Eubacteriales bacterium
GACAATATATTAAAAGAAGTTTATTTAAGTATAATTAAAAATGATTATAATAAATTAGAATATAAAGATCTAAAAGAGATACTAGAAAATAATAATATTATTATAATAGATGAAGAAAAAGCTACAAATAATGAAAAAGAAAATAATTTGGTATATAATATTTTAAATGAATTAGGATTAGAATATATTGAAAAAAATAGAGAACAAATATTGAACTTGGCTGAAGAAGAATTAGTTATTGCAAGAATAAGAAAATATGACAAAAATAATAAACACTATAATAAAGAAAATATAAAAGAAATATATAAGAGGATATAATATGAGTGGTAGAAGATTTAAAAAAGAAGAAAGAAAACTAAATATGAAAAAGGTATTCTTAGTTATAATTATACCTATTATAATTGCTTTGATCATATTAGGAATTAAATATGCAAAAACTAGTGTTGTTAAATATAATGTAAAAAGAACAGGGGTAAAAGGATATTATACTATTTATGAAAATGGAAAATGGGGAGTAATTAATTCAACTGGAAATAAGATAATAGAACCAACATATGATGAAATGATAGTTATTCCTGATCATAAAAAGGATGCGTTCATAATTAATAAAGATGTAAATTATTTAAATAATGAATTTAAATCTGAGCTATTAAATGAAAACAAAACAAATATGGCAGAAAATTATGATCAAATAAAACCAATAGAATATACTACTTCTGATTTAAATTATGATAAAAATTTACTTATAGCTAAAAAAGGTGATAAATATGGATTAATAGATCTTACTGGTCAAGAAAAATTCAAACCTGAATTTGATGAAATAGTTTCTATGAAAGGAATTAAAAACAAAGTTAAAATTAAACAAGGTAATAAATGTGGTGTTATAAATACAGAAACAAATAATTATGTTGCACCAGCAATTTATGATAATGTAGAACCTATGTATCAAGGAGAAGAAACACCATATATAGTAAAAAATGAAAATAGACAAGGTGTAAGATCACAACTAGGAAAAGAAATATTAAAAACAGAATATGATGATATAAAAAAAATAAAATCAGATAATTTTGTTATAGCAAAAAAAGGACAAACTTCTAAATTATACAATGTAGATGGAACTGAGCAAGGAATTATATCAAAAGATGTAATAGAAATTACAGAAGAAAAAATGATGATATATAAAGATGGTGAAAAAGTAGGATTAATAAATGGTAATTCTAAAGAAATATTACCAGCAGAATTTAAAAAGATAGTTCCTGCAGGAGATAATAATTATATAGTACAAGATGATAATGGATATAATGTTGTAAAAGCAGATAAAGAAGGAAATAGTACTGTAGAAGAAAATAAAAAAAGATTATTAGAAAAAAGTTATGAAAATATAACATATGATAAAGAGGCTAAAATATATATTGCAACAAATGCAAATAAAGAAGATATATATGATAATGAATTAAATAAAAAATTATCAGATGTGATTTATAAAAAGAGCACAGAAAATTATATGATTATAAATGATGGAAAAGATGATAAAATATATAATTTTAAATTTGAAGAAGTAAATGAAAAAGATGCATATTCAAATAATAACTTGATTAGAATAAAAGAAAATGGAAAATATGGATACTCTGATAGAGAAGGAAGAGTTATAGTTGCACCAATATATGATGATGCTAAAATGCAAAATGAATATGGATATATTGCAGTAAGTAGAAGTGGAAAGTGGGGCGTACTAAATTATAATGGAGACGTCATAATTGAACCAAAATATGATTTTAAAGATTACTTACTTGTAGATTTTATCGGAGAATATTTTAGAGACAAAAATGTAGAACTAGAAACATATACAAAAGAGTATAAAGAATAGTAATTTAATAATAAATATAATAATTATTAGTTAGTTAGTATTAATATACAAAAGAGGGAAGAGTGAAAGAAAAATATAAATATCAATATTCATATTTTATATTGCCATTTGTGTATAATATGGAATATGAAAAATATATAGAAAAACTTGTTAAAAGTAAAAAAGTGAAAACTCGAATATTTGAACAAGTTAAAGATTTAGAGATATATTCGTTTTTTAAAGAAGAAATATTAAAAAATATTTTCTATACAATAGATAAAAATGAATGGGCAAGTAAAACGGAACAAGAAAAAATAATGTTTTTAACTAAAAAAGATGTAGCTATATTTAGCTATGACTTTTTTAAAGACGAAGTAAAAGTAAAAAATGAAGATTCAGAAATAAATGGCATCAATTTTAATTATGAAGGAGCTGAATTATTTGTATTTAAAACAGGAATAGCAATAATTGTATTAAAAACAGTTATAACAGATACAAAAGATTTAGGTGATGTTTTAGATTTTAATTGTAGATTTAAAACATTGATTTCTGATGAAAGTGTTATTAAAAAGTTGGACAATATACAGTTAAATATGAATGAAGGATATAGTATAATAAAATTTAAAAACTTACTTAAAAACTTCATATTAGAAAATGCAAAAAATGATAAAAAAAGTATAAATAACTTTTACACTTTTTCATATTTATGTGTGGATAATATGGTTTGGAATGAAACAACAGATGAAAAAGAAATTTCAAAAATACTATATAAGTATATGAGAGTATTTACTTCGACATATGATACAGATGCATTGATTAGTGAAAATATGATAACTAAAATTTTAGATGAATTAAAATACACTAAAATTGCTGTATCTAAGGTAAGCAGTGTATTAATATCTTCAGGAGTGGATCCATATAATTTTACAATATTGCCTAGAAGATATGAAACACAAATGCTATATACATATATAATTGCACTTTATCAAAAGAAATATTTAGAAAAGCTAAATACAGAAATAGCTATGAGTGATAGGCATAAAAAGTTTAAAGAATTTAATAATAAGTTTTGGTATCAAGAAATAACATTGTCTGAAAAAGGAACAAATTACTATAATAGTTTAAAAGAGGTGCTTGAAACTAATGAATTGTATAATGAGGTATCAAGCAAATATAATATAATATATAGATATAATGAACTAGAAAAAAGCTATAGCAAGAATATTAAACTTACTATATTGTTAATTGTATCTATAATTATTAACATAATACTAATTATTATGAAATATTGGTATTAATATATTAAATTTAAAAAAATATATAATAGGAAATGAAATGATAGAAGATTTAGGAATTGACATAATTGAAATTGAAAGAGTAAAGAATAATATAATTACATATGGAGATAAATTTTTAAGTAGGATATACACAGAAAATGAAATTGCATATTGTAAAAATAAAAAGAAAAATATGTATGAATCATTTGCAGGAAGATTTGCGGCAAAAGAAGCAATATATAAATGCATAAATAATTCTGAAAATATATTGTCATTTAAAGACATTGAGATTATAAAAGAAGAAAAAAATAATAAACCAAAAGTTATAATACATAATGAAAATTATAAAAAACTAAATGGAAAAATAAAAATTAGTATTTCACATAACAACACAATGGCTACAGCAGTAGCTGTTTTAAATAATTAATTGTAAAAAAAATAAGATAAAAAATAATAAGATAGGAAAAATATGAGCAAAAAAATAAGAGAAAATATACCAATCATAAAAGGAATAAAAATATTTGATACACATTCTCATTTAAATGATGAACAATTTGAAAGCAAAGTAGAAGAAGTAATAAAAGAAGCAAATTCATATAATGTATGGCATATAGCTGTTCCAGGCTATGATCTTAAAAGTTCAATAAAAGCAGTAGAAATTGCAAACAAATACGAAAATATATATGCAATAGTTGGAATACATCCAGATGATGCGGAAAATTATACTGAAGAAGAAATAGCTAATATAAAAAAACTAGCAAAAGAAAATGATAAAGTTGTTGCTATAGGTGAGATTGGACTAGATTATTATTGGCACAAAGAAGAAAAAAATCATAAAAAACAAAAAGAGCTTTTTAAAAAACAAATAGAAATTGCAAATGAATTAAATTTACCAATTGTAATTCATACAAGAGAAGCTACATTAGATACTATAGAAATACTAAAAGAAAATCCAGCAAAACATACGGGTATAATACATTGTGCACCATTAAATGAACATTTAATAAAAGAAACATTAAAATTAGGATATTATATATCTTTTAGTGGAGTAGTTACATTTAAAAATGCAAATCCAAATGAATCAGTTAAACTAGTACCAGATGATAAGATATTAGTAGAAACAGATGCGCCATATTTAACTCCAGAGCCAAATAGAGGAAAACAAAATATGCCAGGTTATACATATTATACCTTAAGAAAAGTATCAGAAATTAGAGGAGAAGACTTGAAAGAATTTTCTGAAAAAGTATTTGAAAACTCTAAAAGAGTATATAATATTAGATAGTTAGATATTAAATATTAAATAATAGAAGAAAGATAAAAAGTAGGAAAGACATAAAAAAGCAAAGCCAAAACAAAAAATACGAATAAAGTTATAAAAGGAAAACTAGATATTAGGTAAAAGCACTTATACAAATTAATGCAGGTTGATGTATGGGTGTTTTTAAATTGAAGAAAGTAGGAAATTATAGTATAATAGATATGTTAAAAGAAGGTAAATATGGATCCATTACTAAATATAATGAAAGAAAGTAATACTTATTTAAATTATATAGAAAAATTAAAAGAAGAAAGAGAAGATAGCAGAAAACCAATACAACTTACAGGACTTAGTAAGTTTGGTAAAGCACAAATATCATATGCTACATTAAAAGAATTAAATACAAATATATACTATATTGTACCTAGCAGAAAAATTATGGAAGAAATATATAGTGATTTTAAGTATTTTGGAGATAATATATATATTCTACCCGAAAAAGAAATTGCAAATGTAGATACAATATCACAAGATATGGAAAATTATTTCCAGAGAATGAACACTTTGGAAAAGATTCTTCATGGAAAAAAACCAAAAGTTATTATTACAACTATAGAAGCAATGATGCAAGAAATTACACCAATTGAATTACTTAAAAAATCTAATATTACACTAGAAGTTGGAATGCAAGTTGACATGAATGAGCTATTAGAAAAGTTAACTAAACTTGGTTATATGAGAGTAGATGTAGCAGACATTGAAAGCTCTTTTTCAATAAGAGGTGGAATAGTAGATGTTGCTGAATCAGAAAAATATGGATTTAGAATTGAGTTTTGGGGAGATGATATTACATCAATCAGAAAATATGACTTGAGAACACAAAAAAGTATTGAAGAACTTAAAGAAGCACAAATATACCCGGCATCAGAATATTTCCTACAGAGAAACTTAAAAGAGATAACAGATGATATACTAAATGAAATACAAGTAAGTAATGAAGCAATGGAGATAGTAAAAAGAGAAGTAGAAGACATATTAGAAGGTAATTATACAAATTATGTGGAAAAATATTGGTCATATTTCTATAAGAATCCTTCAACAATATTAGATCTAATAGGAAAAGATGATCTAATAATATTAGATAATAAGTCTAAATTAAATGATACAAGCAATGGAAAAATAAAAACATTAAACCTGCAAAATGAACAGTTACTATTTAATAAAGGTAAAATACCTGTAGATAGTTTTAATCATTTAATGAAATATGAAGAAATAATCAACAAAATAATTGAAAAAGAAAACAATGTTATATATATAGACGAAATAAACAGGTCTTTTATAGACAAACATAGTATGCATGCAAAAAGAAACGAATATAGCTTTAGCTATAGGGAGGTTAACTTTTTTCGCTTTGAGTTGGATAATTTACTTAAGGAAATTGAAGAGCTAGGAAATAATACTAATAACAAGCAAAGGATTATATTATTATGTGGTGAAATACTAGAAGAAACATATAATTATCTAACTGCAAAAATGAAAGCTAATAATATCAAAACTAGTATTAGAAAAGAGTTTGTAAATAATAATAGTAATGGAAAAAATACACTAGAACCTGGTGTATACATGAAAGAAGGAAGAATTACAGAAGGATTTGAAATGCCGGATTTAAATTTCAAAGTATTATACATTGAAAATATAATAGTAAGAAAAGAAAATGTAAGTGTAAATAAGAAGAAAAAGGCAGAAGAACTTATATTTACTGATTTAAAACCAGGCGACTATGTTGTGCATAATATAAATGGTATAGGTAAGTTTATTGAAATAACTCAGGTAGAAGCTTATGGAACTAAAAAGGATTACATAAAACTAGAGTATAGAGACAATGACTTACTATATATACCGGTAGATGACCTATCTAATGTTAAAAAATATATAGGAAGTGATATCACAACTCCAAAATTAAGTAAACTAGGAACAAAAGATTGGGAAAAGACAAAAGAAAGAGTTAAAAAATCATTAAAAGAAGTTGCCGAAGAGTTAGTTAAATTATATGCAGAAAGAGAAAAGATACAAGGATTTAAATTTTCAAAAGATACAAGTTGGCAACAAGAATTTGAAGATAGCTTTCCATTTATTGAAACAGAAGACCAGATAAGATGTACAAATGAAATCAAAAAAGATATGGAAAGTGAAAAACCAATGGATAGATTGCTTTGTGGCGATGTTGGATTTGGTAAAACAGAAGTTGCAATGAGAGCGACATTTAAAGCAGTAATGGATGGAAAACAAGTTGTATATATTGCACCAACTACAGTACTTGTCCACCAACAATTTGAATCATTTAGTGAAAGATTTAAAGACTATCCAATAGTAATTGACGAAATGAGTAGGTTTAAAACACCAAGTGAACAAAAAGTTGCTATAGAAAAAATAAAAAAAGGACAAATTGATATAATAATAGGGACTCATAGATTATTGAGTAATGATGTGCAATTTAAAAACTTGGGATTATTAATTATAGACGAAGAGCATAGATTTGGAGTAAAGGCAAAAGAAAAAATAAAAACAATGAAACATGAAATTGATGTATTAACTATGAGTGCAACACCAATACCTAGAACAATGCATATGTCACTTTCTGGTATAAGGGATATGTCAGTAATATATGATCCACCTATGAATAGAAAGCCAGTTAAAACATACATTGTAGAAGAAGATGATGATATTATTAGATCAGTTATACTAAATGAGATTAAAAGAAACGGGCAAGTAATATTTTTGCATAACAAGGTAAGAGATATTGAATCTAAAACAGAAAAATTAAAAAAGTTAGTGCCAGAAGCAGAGTTTGATTATGCAAATGGACAAATGACATCTAAAACTTTAGAAAAACAAATGCAGAAGTTTATAAGTGGTGAAATAGACGTATTAGTTTCTACAACAATTGTAGAATCAGGGATAGATATACCAAATGTAAATACAGTAATAATCGAAGATGCGGATAAGATGGGACTTGCTCAGCTATACCAGATAAGAGGTAGAGTTGGAAGAAGCGATAAAGAAGCATATGCATATATAATGTTTAAAAAGCAAAAAAGACTTACAGAAATTGCAGAAAAACGATTAAAAGCAATAAGAGAATTTACAGAACTTGGATCAGGTTATAGGATTGCAATGAGAGATATGCAAATAAGGGGAGCAGGAAACCTATTTGGCGAAGTACAACATGGACATATGGAACAAGTTGGATATGATATGTACAATAAGCTGTTAAAAGAAGCGGTAGAAGAGATACAAGCAAAAGAAGCAGGAAAAAAAGAATTAAATGAAATTATGAAAAAGCTAAATCAAAAATATGATGTAAATATTGATTTAAATGTTGATTCATATATACCAGATAGTTATGTAAATGAACAACAATACAGTATGGATATATACCAAAAATTAGTTGGAACTAAAGACAATAATGAAGTAATTGAAGTAACAAAAGAAATAGAAGATATATATGGTAAGATGCCAAAAGAGGTTAGGAATTTTGTTAAAACAATAATAATTAGAAATCTAGCATATGAAAAAGGTGTATCTAAAATATTAGAATTAAGTTCTGCAAATATATCTAGACAAATTCATATTTTCTTTGATGATAGCTTTGATAGGGAAAATATGCAAATACTAATTAAAAAATTTGGAACAAACATATCATTTAGAGAAACTAAAGAAGAAAATTCTGTAGGTAAAATAGTATTTAATGTCAAAGATAATACAGATATAATAAAAGCTACATATGGATTTTTAAAAATATTAAAATATAAAAAGAATTATGATACAGAAGAAAAGGAAGAAAAAGAAGAGAAAAAATTAAAATAGAAGAAGTAAAATAAGAGCAGAAAAAGTAAAGAAATTAAAAAAGAAAAAATAAAAACAATGAATTAAAAGGTAGTTATGGAAAATAATAATTATAATAGTAATGAATATTTAAGAATAACAAGTAAGAAAAATAATAGTGTGGTAGAAGCGTTTAAGTTAAATGAAAAGAAATATAGAGAAGAATATGGAAAATATATTGCGGAAGGTAAGAAGCTTTTAGAAGAAGCTATATTATATAATTCAGAAAATATATTAGAAGTATATATCCTAGAAAAATTAATAGAAGAAGAAAATATTAAAAAACTAATAGAAAATTTAAAAGACAAAAATAGGAATGCAAAGATAATAATTGCTACTGAAGAAATAATAGAAAAAATATCTAAACAGAAAAATCCAGAAGGAATTATAATTATATTAAAAAAATATGAAGAAAAGAAATTAGAAGATATTAAAACAGAAAATGACAATAAAAAAGACAAAATAAGGTGTATACCTGTATTTGAAAATATATCTAATCCAAATAATTTAGGCGCAATACTAAGGGTCGTATCAAGTCTAGGGATAAAAGAAATAATCACAATTGGTGATCAAAATGTGGATATATATTCTCCTAAAGTTTTAAGATCTAGTATGGGTGGATTTTTTAAAGTGGGTATCATTGAAAGTGATATATACGAAATAATAAATAATTTCAAAAAAATATATAAAAGTGATGATGAAAAAAATTATGAAATTGTATATACAGATATGTTTGGAGAAAATCTTTATCAGTTTTCTGAAAAAATTAAGCAAGAAAAAAATAAGAAAAATGGATTTAAGAATATATTAATTATTTTTGGAAATGAAGCAAATGGTGTGACAAATTTAATTAAAGAAAATGTAGAAAAAGCAATTACTATTCCTATGGAAAATACTACGGAGAGTTTGAACTTGGCTACATCAGTTTCAATAATATTGTATGAATTAAATAGGGTAATTAAATATTAAAAATTAATCAGAAACAATATAAAAAAATTTACAAAATAAATAATAGATAGATAGATAAATAATTAAGTAAATATTTTTTAAATGTCTAAAAGTAGTTACTAATGGGAATTATAATTGATTTTTTAAAGTTTTTTTGATATATTTATATATATTATAAGGGGGTAAAAAATATGAATAAAACCTCAAATAATTCGAATATGATGGAAATTGCTGAAACTAAAATACTTATGATGTATATATTAGATAAAGCTAATAAGTATATTTCATACAAAGTATATTTAGAATTAGTAACATCTCTTACAGATATTAATTATTTTGATTTTCATCAACTTTTAGAAAGTTTAATATCTGAAAACTTGATAGAAAAAAAAGAAAAAGCAAAACTTTATGAAAATGATGAAAATATAAAAAAGATATATACAGAAGGAATTACTACTACATTAAGTAAAATACCTAAAATGAATGATTTTAAAAAAGATGAAACAATAATAATGTATAGATTGACAGCAAAGGGAAAGGAAGCTCTTGATCTTACAATTACTATGTTGCCAGGTATTAAAAAACTTAAAATTGATGCTGATTTCTCAAGATATTACAAGTCAATAAGGGATGCTTATTCAGTATCTTCAGAATATTTGCCCAAAAGTAATGTAGCAATATTTACAGCTAGAGAAGATGATAAGAATTTAATAAAATTAGAACTTTCAATAAATTCTGAAGAATCAGCTAAAAAAATGGTTAGAACATGGAATAAAAAAGCAGACAAATTATATATAGACATATTAAATGTATTTTCTAATTATTATGAAGAAGTATTAAATGAAAGATCTGAAGATGAAATTAAGGATAATGATGAATCAGAAAAAATAAATGATGAGATAATAACACAAAATAGCTCTGAAAATAAAAAAGAAAATGAAGAAAAATTAAATGAAGTTGAAAAAGAATCAGAAAAAATAGAAATAAATGAAGGCATAAAAGCAGAAAAAGAAACTTTTACTATAAAAATAGAAGATGATGAAAAGAAAAGTTAAAATATATATAAAAATGAATAATTAAAAAAATCGAAATAAAAAACTAAAATAGTTTAAATATTTATAAATAATGTATTTGCTGTTTTAGTTTTTTTATGTTGAAAAGTTAAAAAATAAACTATATAATAAAGAAAAAGGAATTAGAAATGTATGCATATATAATAGGGAATATAATAGAAAAAAATGATAATAATATAATCATAGAAAATAATGATATTGGGTATCAAATATTTATGCCATACAGCAATATAGTTGATTTAGAGATTGGCAAAAAATCAAAAATATACACATATTACAATGTAAGTGAGGATAACATATCATTATTTGGATTTTCAAATACACAAGATAAAAAAATGTTTGAAAAATTAATATCAGTAAGTAAAATAGGAGCAAAAACTGCAATAGGTATACTTTCAAATACAACAGCACAAGAACTTGCAACAGCAGTTGTTACAGAAGATGCAAAAGAATTGTCAAAATTACCAGGTATAGGTAAGAAGACTGCACAAAGGATAATTTTAGAAATAAAAGATAAGATAGATACAAAAGAAATAATTAGTTTAGAAAATACTGGTATACAAGTTAAAACTAATATGGAAGAAAAGTTAAAGATAAATGATGTAACAGAGGCATTACTAGTTTTAGGATATACAAATTATGATATATCAAAAATAGTAGAAGAATTAGATACATCAAAAAGTACAGAAGAACTAATAAAAGATGCATTAAAAATTATTAACTAAGAAAGGGGAGCTATGGAAAATCAGCAAGAGTTATACAAAGCACTTCAGGAAGTTTCTGTTGTACTTGAATATACTGATCCTATACTTGTGACTAAAGTACCTAAAAATTTTATTTGGTTTATGAATAATTTTAAAGATGAAACACATTATTTTCAGGTTGATTTAAACAAGCCTCTTCAAGAGCAAAAACTAATGTATGAGTCAATAGTTATTTTATCAATTATATTAAAAACATCTTGGTGTGATAAGAAAACAATAAAAAGACTTAAAAAAACATATAGAGTTCAAGAAGAAACATTCATGGAAGATAGAAGAAAGCAGACAGAGTATATTAATAATGAAATACAAAGTTTGAAAGTTAGAAAAAAAGAAGGTTTCTTTAAGCGTGTTTTTACAAAAATAAAAAGCTTTTTTGGATTTAATAAAAATAGATTATATTTGTCAGATTAGTGGAGGAAAAATGAAAGATAATAAAGAAAATAAAATAGTTGGTATATGTGTAACTATTGTAATTATAATAATTATAGTTGCTATAATGTATGCCCAATATAAAACCACAGATAAAAAACAGAAAGCATTAATCGAAGAAGAAAAGAAGAATGAAAATCAAGTTAGTGAGCCTGTATCAAAAGAAAAAGATAAAAATAAAGAAACTATAGAAGATATAGATTATATGGAAATTGCTAAAAAACAATTAGACCAACCAGCTCAAGGTGAAGATATAGCAATAATGCATGTTAAAAACTTTGGAGATATTAAAATAAAATTTTTTAAAGATGAAGCGCCTAAAGCTGTAGAAAATTTCTTAACACATGCTAAAAATGGATATTATAATGGATTAACTTTCCATAGGGTTATTGAAGAATTTATGATACAAGGTGGAGATCCAACTGGAAATGGAACAGGTGGAAAAAGCATTTGGAATGAACCTTTTGAACCAGAGGTAAATATTAAAAGATTTCCTTTTAGAGGAACTTTAGCTATGGCTAGCGTAGCTGGAGTAAAAAAGAGCCTTGGATCACAATTTTTTATTACACAAGCAAATCCAAATCAAAATGTTGTAAGTGAAATGAAAGTAAAAAACGTATCAAAATCATTGGTTGAAGCATATTCAAAATTTGGTGGTGTACAATCACTATTTATGCAATATACTGTATTTGGGCAAGTGTATGAAGGAATGGATGTTGTAGATAAAATAGCAAAAGTTAAAACAGATCAATCAAATGATAAACCTTTAGAAGATGTTATAATAGAAAGTATAGAAGTTAAAAAAGCAAATTAATTAAAAATTATAGGAATATGAAATGAGAAAAGAACCATTAGCATATAGGATGAGACCAGAAAAAATTGAAGATATTGTTGGACAAGATCATATAATTGGCAAAGACAAACCATTATATAGACTTATTAAATCTGATAAAATAACATCAATAATTTTATGGGGTCCACCTGGGTGTGGTAAAACAACAATAGCAGAAGTTATAGCAAAAACTACTGATTACAGATTTATTAAATTAAATGCAGTAACATCAGGAATCGGTGATGTAAAAAGAGTTATAGAAGATAATGAAAATATGTTATTAAATCCAAAAGGGGTTAGTATTGTTTTCATAGATGAGATACATAGATTTAATAAGGCACAACAAGATGTATTATTACCATCTGTTGAAAAAGGTGACATAATTTTAATTGGCTCAACAACAGAAAATCCATACTTTGAAATAAACAAAGCACTTATATCAAGATCAATGGTATTTAAATTAAATGCTTTAAATACAGATGACATAATAAAAGTACTTAAAAGATCAATTGAAAGTGAAAAAGGTTATAAGAGTTATGATTTGAAAATAGAAGATGGCGTTTTAGAAAAAATTGCAATATTAGCTAATGGTGATATAAGAAGTGCATTAAATAGTCTAGAGATAACAATTGAATCATCGGACATATCAAATGATGGATATATTTATGTAAATAAGAAAAATGTAAGTGAAATATTTCCTGAAAGAAAACAATTTTTTGATAAGAAAGCAGATGAACATTATGATGTTGCATCAGCTATGATTAAAAGCATAAGAGGAAGTAATCCAGATGCTGCAATACATTATTTAGCAAAATTATTAGAAGGTGGTGAAGATGTATCTTTTATTGCACGAAGATTGATTATATCAGCAAGTGAAGATATAGGACTTGCAAATCCAAATGCACTAGGAATGGCAGTAAGTGGAATGAATGCAGTCAAAATGGTTGGAATGCCAGAAGCTAGGATAATACTTGCTGAAGTAATAATATATTTAGCTTTAAGCAAAAAATCAAATACTGCATATATAGCAATAAATAACGCCATAAGTGATATAAAAAATATAGATACAGGTGAAGTACCATATCATTTAAGAAATGCAACAACATCCGGTACAAAACAAATAGGATATGGAAAAGGATATAAGTATCCACATGATTATAAAGATGGAAAAGTAGAACAGCAATATATGCCAGAAAAAATTAAAAATAGAAAATATTATATAGATAAATGGGGAAACGATATATTTGATTAGAAAGGATTAGAAATGAACAATAAAAGTAATCAAAGTAAAAAAAACGAAAAAAATTCTAATTTGAGCCAATACGGATACCTTAAAGACAAGATAGTTCTTGCTGTAGGTTATGGAATAAGTGGTAAGAAAATATCAGAACTAGTAAAAAGACAAAGTGGAACAACATATATATTTGATAATAATAAAGATGTTATAGTTGATAAGAATTATGTAGATAAAACATATAGTAATCCAGATGAAATATTATGGTCTGAAATTAATGTAGTTGTATTAAGTCCTGGAGTACCATTAGATGCAGATATTGTATTAAAAGCTAAAGAAAAAGGCGTTGAAGTTATAGGTGAAATAGAATTTGCATATAGATATTCTAAAGGTACAATACTTGGTATAACAGGAACTAATGGTAAAACAACTACAACACAAATTTTAGGAGATATATGTAAACATAATGAAAAAGGTAAAGAGTATACATTAGGAAATATTGGAGAACCATTTACAGCAGTTGCTGATAAATTAGAAA
>CABTXJ010000013.1 GCA_902488785.1 uncultured Eubacteriales bacterium
AGAAGATTATACTAAATTGACTCCAAAACCTATTAATGAAAAGGAAGCAAAAGAAAAAATTTCAAAAAAATACATTGAAAACAAGTTACCCGCAGAATATAAAATGAGTTATATTGAATATGATGAAGATGATTATTTATGGGAAGCAAAATATGAAAAAGAAATTGATGGAGTTAAAAATCAATATCAAGGAATAAAATTGAAATATAGTCCTTCAGAAGATCGAATAGTATTTTTTAGAAAATTTAATCAAAAACCACTTACAAGAAGTGGAAAAATTGATAAAGAATTTATTAGAAGAAATGAAAAAACTTATATTAATTTAATAAAAAGCAGAATTAATAATAAAAATGAATTTAAACTAAAAGTTGACGAGGGTAAACTTACATATAAAAAGCCAAATTCTTGGTTTTCATATAAAGCTAAAGAATTAGCTGAAGCAGAAGAAGTTTTAAGGGCTTGGGATGTTGAATGTACAAATGGAATACATGTATATATTGATGAATCAACTGGAAATATAATAGCTGGAGATTCTTTTAAATACGCGGAGGCTTTGTCTTCAAATTCAACATTATCTAAAATATCAGCACCAGCTCATCAAAGTGTACCAGCAATGCATTGGGCTTTTGAAAAATTAAAATATAGGACTTTCTCAAGATTAGATGATGCTACAACATATATTTTGAAGGATTGGATTTATAGAGGCGGACCACAATATGGATTTTATATATCTACACATGGAGGATTTTCAAATAATGAAGCATACTTTTTTGATAGTGATGATAAAAGTTGGCATCCAAGTGATATAAAAGGAAATTGGGACTTTGTATTTATAGATGCATGTCATTCAAAGGATAATGAAAGCTTAGCGAGTGCTTTTAAAATATATAGTGGAAGTTCAAAAAAAGCATATTTAGGATGGAAAAATACTGTTGAAGTATGGCCAGCTGAAAAATTTGTAAAAGCATTCACAAATAGAGTTGGAGATGCTCCTATACAAAGGATAGCTAAAGAGGTAGCAGAAGGAATGGCAGAACACGTTCCGATTAGATTCACTGGAGATAAAGGATGGTATGGTTATGCAAGATAATAAAAATATAACAATAGTAATACTTAGCATATTATTAATAATATCAGTATTACTATGTGTTAAAAGCACATTAAAAAATAATGAAAGTAAAAGCAATTCGGTGGCAACAGCACATGAAAAAAATAATAAAACAGAAATAAAAAATAAAGATAATGATGAAAAATATGTTGTTGCTAAAAATGAAAAAATTGATTATGAAAAATTAGTAAAAGACTTTATAGAAAATAATACAGAAGATAAATTAGAAATAAAAGAAAACTATTTTGATGATAACTATCATAGTAATGTATTATTTAAAGCAAATTTAGGAATAGCAGAACTAAAAACACTAGATGGCAAAAAGCCTAGTAAAGATTATGGTGAGATAAGAATAGAAGAAGCAGAAAAAAGAAACGAAGATATGATAAGAAAACTTGGAATAGATGAATTACAAACAAAAAAGTTTGAATTAAATAGTTCACCATATCAAAAAAATAGGGGAAAATCTAGTATTATATTCTCTTTTAAAGGAATGAAAAAAATAGAAGAAAAAACATATGAGGTAACATTTAAGGCATATTATTATCCGGGAAATAAGCCTAATTATTGTAGTAACTTTATAAATGGACTTGAATTAAATGTTATTGAAAAAAAGGTTGAATAAAGTCTTAATATAAATTAAAAAAATAATATAATTATAATTAAAATTAAAAATAGATACTTAACTGGGATAGCATATAAAAAAGCTATCTCAGTTTTTGAATTATGAAAAATTAAATCGATTAGATATATATTATCAAAAAAAATAGAATAAAAATAGAAATAATAAAATTAAAATTAAAATAATAATACTTATTTAATGCGAAACTAAAGAAATTATGATACAATAGAAATTATGAGATACTCAGATGAATTTATAGAAACTATAAAGGATGCAAACGATATAGTTGATGTTGTAGGAACATATGTACAACTTAAAAAAAAGGGAAGGTCATATTTTGGACTTTGTCCTTTTCATAATGAGAAAACACCTTCTTTTTCTGTGTCAGGGGATAAGCAAATATTCCATTGTTTTGGATGCGGAAAAGGTGGATCAGTATTTCAATTTGTACAAGAGATAGAAAACATATCATTTCCTGAAGCAATAGAATTTTTGGCAAATAGAGCAAATATCACAATACCTAAAACTACATCTTCATTTGATAATAAGAGGGATAAATTAAAGAAAAGATGCTATATGGTAAATTATGAAGCAACAAAGTATTTTCAACAAACATTACTAGATAAGACATCAAAAGAAGCCCATGACTATATTAATCAAAGAAAGATGAATAAAGAAACAATAATAGACTTTAAGATAGGCTATTCTAAAATAGGGTTATACAGGTACTTAAAACAAAAAGGTTTTTATGATAATGAAATATTAGAAACAGGACTTGTATATAAAACAGATGATGGCAAATATATTGATAGGTACAGGGATAGACTTATGTTTCCAATACTTGATGTACAAGGAAGAGTTATTGGGTTTGGAGGTAGAATACTTACAAACGATAAAAAATTTGCAAAATATATAAACTCTAATGATAATTTGGTATACAACAAAAGTAGGAGCTTATATAATATAAATAATGCAAAAAAATATGCAAAAGATAGCATAATTGTTGTAGAAGGATACATTGACTGTATTTCACTATATCAAAATGGTATTAAAAACGTAGTAGCCTCACTTGGTACAGCACTAACAGATGGACAAGCAAGGCTAATGCTAAGATATACAAATAAAGTAATAATAGGATATGACAGCGATACAGCTGGTACTAATGCAACAATACGTGGATTAGACATATTAAAAAATATGGGAGCAGACTTAAGAGTACTTAGACTAAAAGGAGCAAAAGACCCAGATGAGTATATACTAAAATATGGTGTAGATAGCTTAAGAAAAAGAATTGATGAAAGTATTTCATATATTGAGTTTAAAACAAAAATGTATGCAGAAAAATATGATTTAGAAAGAACAGATGAAAAAGCTAAGTTCATAAATGAGCTAATTACAGAACTTGCTAAATTAGATAATGCAGTAGAACAAGAACTATACTTAAACAAGTTTTCAGATGAATATAATATACCTAAAAATGCATTAGATATAGAACTTAAAAAGAAAATTAGAAAAGAAAAAGCAAATGAAATAACTGAAGAAGATTTTGAAAAAAATATACAAAAACTAGAAGAAAAGAAAACAATAGATAGGCAAAGATATATATATGAAAAACTAATAATATATGCATATATTGAAAACAAGGAATATAGAAATATAATAAAAGAAAATATATTAGAATATATGTTTGAAGATGATATAAATAAGAAGACATTACATTATATATATAATATAGAAAATGACAGTATGAAAAACATATTAGAAAATATAGAGGATAAAGATATATTAAGTAGGATTACAGAAATACAACTAGCAGAGGATATAGTAATAGATGATAAGAAAATAATAAAGGCATTAAAATATTTTAAAAATTCAGAACTAGAAAAAGAAAAATCTGTTATATTAAAAACATTAACAAATAATGAGTTAGATGAAGAAAGTAAGAAAATGCTAGAACATAGGTTAAATGAAATAATACAAGAAATGATAAAAAAATAAGGAGAAATATATGGCAAAAGAAAAAGCAGAAGAAAAGAAAGAAAAGCTAGAAAAAGATACTAAGGCTAAAGCTAAAAAAACTAAAAAGACTGAGAATAAGAAAGAAGTAAAAGAAGAAAAAAAAGGAACAAGCAAGGCAAATAAAACTACTAAAAAAACTACTAAGAAAGTAGAAGAGAAAAAAGCAGAAACTAAAAAAGAAATTAAACCTGAAGTTAAAAAGAAAAAAACAGCTAAAGAAAAATTAGAAGAACTAGAAAAAACAGAAATAGATATTGAAGAAAAAGATGAAAATACAGATGATAATATAGATAAAGCTATAGATAAGATAATGAAAAAAATCAAATCTAAAAATGGTAAAATTACATATGGAGAACTTGCAGAAGAATTAGGAGAAATAGAACCAGAAGACATCGAAAAAGTTTTAAACAAATTAGAAGAAGCAGGAATAGACCTATTAAAACAAGAAGGTGATGCAGTAGCACAAGATTTAGATGATATAGATGATGAAGATATTGACCTAGATGAAATAGAAGAAATAGACGTAGATGACTTAAAATATGCTGCAATAATAGACGATATTAGTGTTGAAGATCCAGTTAAATTATACTTAAGAGAGATAGGTAAAATACCATTACTTAGTTTAGAAGAAGAAATCTTTTATGCAACACAAGTATTAGATGGACAAGAAGAAGCAAAAGAAAAATTAATAGAATCAAATTTAAGATTAGTTGTATCAATTGCTAAAAAGTACCTAGGAAGAGGAATGTTATTTTTAGACCTAATACAAGAAGGAAATATTGGACTAATAAAAGCAGTAGAAAAGTTTGACGTAAGAAAAGGGTATAAGTTTAGTACATATGCTACTTGGTGGATAAGACAAGCAATTACAAGAAGTATAGCAGATCAAGCTAGAACAATAAGAATACCTGTACATATGGTTGAAACAATCAATAAGGTAATTAGAACACAAAGACATCTATTACAACAATTAGGAAGAGAACCTTCAATTGAAGAATTAGCAGCTGATTTAGGAATGCCAGAAGAAAAAGTAGTTGAAATACAAAAAATATCACAAGACCCAATTTCTCTTGAAAAACCAGTAGGAGATGAAGACGATAGCCGTATAGCAGATTTTATACCAGACGATGAAAGCCCAACACCACATGATATGGCATCATACAACTTACTTAGAGAACAATTAGAAGAAGTAATGAGTGACTTAACAGAAAGAGAAGCAATGGTTCTTAAACTAAGATTTGGATTAGATAATGGAAAAGGAAGAACATTAGAAGAAGTTGGAAAAGTATTTAATGTAACAAGAGAAAGAATAAGACAGATAGAAGCCAAAGCATTAAGAAAATTATCTAGCCCAGAATATAGGAAGAAATTAGAAGACTATTTAGATGATTAAAATAATTAAAATAGGAAGAAAATATGAAAAAAGCAAAAGAAAAAGAAAGTGTTAAAAAATTAAATAGAAAAGCACCAAAAAGAAAAGTATCATATAAAAGCTCTGCAAGAAAATTAATTAATGACTTTAAAGAAACTTTTAAAGCCTTTAAAACAGATGATGTAGGAATAAATAATATAAATATACAAGAAATAGATGATCTAAAAGATGGAATTAAACAAGCAGAAAAATTAGAAAAAGAATATTATGGAATAGAAAAAGATAAAAAAGAAGTTAACTTTGGCATTGAAAGAAAAAGTGAGAAAAATAGCAATAGTAATAGTAATAATAACAATAATATAGAAAATAAAGAATACAAAGAACATAAAGAAGGAAATATATTAGACAAGTTAATTAATAAAACAAATAAGGTTAAAACAACTAATGAAATATTTAATAAGAAAATTGAAGAAAAGAAAAAAGAAAAACAAAATATAAATAATGTAGAAAACAAGAATAAATCATTAGATGATATGCTTAAAAAATTAGAAGAAAATGAAAAGAAAAATGAAGAAATACAAAAGAAAATAATAGAAGCTGAAGATGATATAGATAACATATAATATACCTAAAAAGAAAAAAATTATGAAGAAATAAAAGTAAAAAAGAAGAACCATAAAAATCAAAAAAATAGAAGTAATTTACTTCTATTTTTTGTTTGTGTATTTAGTAATATTATTCTTTAGCATCATTTTTTTTAACTAATTCTAACATGTCAAGTTCAGGATTGAAATCTTTACTTTTAATTTCTTTGTCTAAAAATTCTTTTTTTGTTTCAATACGATATCCTGCATTTTCTACTGCTTTTACAGTCATAAATAATTCTCTTCCTGCTCTTAGTGTTTCCTCTTCACGTTCTTTTAAAGTTTTACTTTGTGTAATATCTAAATAGCAAAGACCACCTATTATAATTAGTGATATAAGAAGAGCTATTACTAGTATTTTATTTGTTTCACTTTTCATAATTGACCTCCAAATTTCTTAATACTAGTATAATTATATAATAATTGAAAATATAGTAAATTTTTGTTATAGCAACTACACTTAAATTATTATGTAGAAGGTTCCATTTAATATATATTAAATAGTAGCTTTTTTAATAATTATATATTTAAAAGATAAATTAATATGGTATAATATTATATATTAATAAAAAGGAGATTACTTTGAGAATATTACATTATATATTTAAATTAATAATAATTATTATACTTTTTGTAGGAGTAATATTGGCATTAATTACATATAGGGAATATATTAAAATAAAGCCAGATATAGAAAATGGATGTATAGAAAAAAGCGTTGAAAAGTTAAGAGAAAAAAAGCATTACACAAAATTAGAAGATGTAGATAAAAAATATATAGAAGCTTTGATTGCAGCTGAAGATCATAGGTTTTATGATCATGGTCCTGTAGATATTAAAGCAATATTTAGAGCAGTAAAAACTAATATAAAAAATAAGTCAGTAATAGAAGGTGGAAGTTCCATTACGCAACAATTAGCTAAAAATCTTTTATTAAATCAAAAACAAACATTTAGTAGAAAATTTCAAGAGCTAATATATTCTATTGAACTTGAAAAAAAGTATAGCAAAGATGAAATAATAGAAATGTATTATAACATATCATATTTTGGAAGTGGTTATTACACACTATATGATGCATCAATGGGATATTTTGGAAAACCACCAAAAGAGCTTACTCTAGCTGAAGCTGCATTTTTAGCAGGTGTACCAAATGCTCCATCTGTATATGACCCTAGAGTAAACTATCAAAAGGCAGTACAAAGAAGAAATTTAGTATTAAATAAGATGGTACAATATGGTAAAACTACACAAGAAGAAGCAAATAAGGCTTCAGAAGAAAAATTAGAAGTGTTAAAAATGAAAAAAGATTAAGGTAATATAGGAGTAAATATTGCAAGAAAAAAATAAAGTATATGATTTAATAGTAATAGGTAAAGGACCATCAGCTATAACATGTGGAATATATACATTAAGAGCTAATATGAAAGTACTTTCAATAGGTAAGGATTTTGGAAGTATGAAAGATACTATTTGCGATAACTATTATTCAAAATATAATACTACACTAAAAGATATAGCAAAAGATGGTATGATGCAGTTTGAAAGATTAGGTGGAGATGTATTAACAGATGAAGTAGTGGATATTGACTATGATGGAAAAAATTACATTATACAAACTATTAGAAATGGAAAACACTATACAAAAAGAATATTTTTAGGAATAGGTATTAGAAGAAATAATATTAATATACCTGATATAAAAAAGTATGAAGGAAAAGGAGTATCATATTGTAGCATATGTGATTCTTTCCTATACAAAGGCAAAGATATAATACTTGTATGTAAGGAAGAAAATATCGAAAAAGAATTAGATATACTTACTAAAAATGTAGCTAAGATATATGTAATTACAAAAGAAGAACTAGAAGAAAAAAGAAAAAGTGATATAATTAAAAAATATAATAGTGCAAAATGTGATATAGTATTTTTAAGAGAAGATATATCTAAAATAATAGGAGAAGAATCAATAGAAAAAGTAATACTTTCAAATGATAAAGAACTTTTTGTATCTGCAATATTTGTAGCATATGGAGTAAGCACAAATATGCTTAAAGCAAAGTTTAACTTAAAAGTAGATGATGGATATATACAAGTAGATGAAAATAGGAGAACAACTATAAAAAATATATATGCAGGTGGAGATATAGTAAAAGGTATAAAACAGGTTACAAAAGCATGCTATGATGGAATGATAGCGGCATATGATATAATTAGAAAAGGAAATGAGGAAAAATGAAAAAGAATATAACTAAGGAAGAAGTAGAACACGTAGCAGAACTTGCTAAAATATCATTAAATGAAAAAGAATTAGAAAATATGCAAGAAGAAATTTCTAATATATTAACATATATGGAAATATTAAATGATATAGACACAGATAATATTAAATATGAGGAGATAATGTCTACAAATACAAATATATTAAGAAAAGATGAAGAAGTTAAGTTTGAAAATGTAGAAGGAATTAGAAAAAATAGTAATTTAGTAGATGGAATGTATCAAGTTCCTGATATGAATTAAGAAAATTAGAAAATCAAAAAAATAAAAAATTAAAAAATTAAAAGAATAATTAAATCAGCAAAAAAGCAAACAAAAAAGATAATAAGAAAAAAAGAAAAAAGAGATAATGAATAAAGAGGTAAAAATGACAATCGAAGAAATAACTAATCTTACACTAATAGAAACAATAGATAATATTAAAGAAGGAAAACTAACTAAAGAAGAAGTATATGATGCATATTTAAAAAATATACATGAAAAAGATGAAAAAATTGGTGCATACTTAGAAGTAATAGAAGATGGTAAGAAGAATATACCAATTGCAATAAAAGATAATATTAATGTTATTGGCACAAAAACAACATGTGCAAGTAATATATTATCAAACTATGTTAGCCCATATGATGCTACAGTTATTAAGAAATTAAAAGAAAATGATTTTTCTGTAATTGGTAAGGTAAATATGGATGAATTTGCAATGGGTGTTTCAACAGAATTTTCTGCACTTAAAGAAACATCAAACCCACATGACTTAAACAAAGTACCAGGTGGTTCTTCAGGAGGATCAGCTGCAGCTGTTGCAGGCAATATGGCACCATGTGCACTTGGAACAGATACAGGTGGATCAGTAAGGCAACCTGCTGCATATTGTGGTGTAGTTGGTTTTAAACCAAGCTATGGTATGATATCTAGATATGGAGTAACAGCATTTTCATCAAGCTTTGATCAAGTAGGAACAATAACAAAAGATGTTAAAGACTCTGCATATCTTTTAAATATACTTCAAGGAAGAGAAGATGATGTAAGGGAAGATACAACAGCAATAGAAAAAACTAATGAAGATTATTTAGAAGGAATAGAAAATGATATTTCTAATATGAAAATTGGAGTATTTGGAAATATATTAGATAATATGCAAGAAGAAATATCTGAAAGTATAAAAAATGCTAAAGGTATATTAGAAAAGCTAGGATGTAAAGTTGAATATATAACACTTCATTTAGGAAAAGAAGTGATTTCTGTATACCATATAATTAGCTCTGCAGAAGCAAGCTCAAATCTATCTAGATTCGATACAGTAAGATTTGGTAAAAGATCAGAAAATATTGAATCTTTAGATGATCTATATTTAAATGGAAGAACAGAAGGATTTGGACCAGAAGTTAAGAAAAGAATACTATTAGGTACTTATGTATTAAGTGCTGGATACTATGATGCATATTATGTTAAAGCACTAAAGGTTAAACAAAAAATAACAAATGAACTAAATGAAATATTTAAAGAATATGATGCAATATTAATGCCAGTTACAACACACACTGCACCAGAAAAAGGACATGCCTTAGCAAATAAAGAAGAAACATTCTATTCTGATATATATACATCACTTGCAAATATAATTGGAGCACCTGCAATATCAATACCAGGATATTATGATAGTGATAACATGCCAATAGGAATAGGACTTATGGCAAAAAGATATGATGATAAAAAGCTATTGAATATAGCTAACGTACTTTTTGAAAACATAGCAAAAGAAAATAATTAGGTGATAGGTTATATATAATAATAATAAAATATTAATTAAAGATATATTATAGGAAAGAGGTGTATTATGAATATATCAAATAAGCTAACAATACTTAGAGTAATCTTAGTTATAATAATGTTTCCAATACCATATATAATGGGAACAGAAGCTACAATAGGTAATACAGGAATATCTGTATCAATGCTGATAGTTACAATACTATTTGCAATAGCATCATATACAGACCATTTAGATGGAAAACTTGCTAGAAAAAATAATTGGATAACAAATTTTGGAAAATTTATGGACCCACTAGCTGATAAGATATTGGTAATGGCTGCAATGCTAATGCTATTAGACTTTGGAAGAATACCTGCTTGGATACCACTAATTGTTGTATTTAGAGAATTTGCAGTATCAGGATACAGGTTTATGGCAGCTACAGAAAACCAAGTAATACCTGCATCAAAAGGTGGAAAATGGAAAACTGCTACACAAATGGTAGGATTAATCATTATGCTAATTTCACCATATGGATTTTTTGAAAAAAACATACAGAATATGACTTGGCAAATTATTACAATAATTGGAAGTATAATGCTTGTAATTTCTACAATACTTACAATAACATCAGGATGGGATTATTTAAAACATTCTAAAGAATTATTAAGTGATATGTAATTTAATTAAGAAAAAGACAGAAAAAGTTAAAGTGAAAAACTAAAAAGAACAAGAAAAAAGTGAAAAACAGCAAAGCAAAAGCAAAGAACAAAGGACAAAATATGAATGTAAATGAAGAAGTATCAAAGGTTACAAAACTAAATAAGGAAGAAGCAAAAAAACTAATTAAGAAATTATATAAAGAAGCCGAATACCATGCAGACCTATACTATAACCAAGATAGAACAGAAATATCTGACTTTGATTACGATATAATAATACACAAATTAAAAAAGTTAGAAGAAATATATCCTGAATTAAAGAAGAAAGATACAATTACAGAAAGAGTAGGAGGACTACCTAATTCTACATTTGAAAAAGTAACACATGAAGTGCCTATGCAAAGTCTTCAGGATGTGTTTTCATATGATGAAATATATGAATTTGACACAAGGGTAAAAAAAGATTTAGGAATACCACAAGAAGAAGATTTAGACTATGTAGTTGAAACTAAAATAGACGGACTATCTTCTTCTATTACATATGAAAATGGTAAGCTTATTCTTGGTGCAACAAGAGGTAATGGTATAGTAGGTGAAAATGTAACTAGTAATTTAAGAGTGGTTAAAAATGTACCAAATAATATATCATATGATGGTAAGATAATATTAAGAGGTGAAGTTTTCATGTCTAAAGCAGACTTTGAAAAACTAAATGAAGAAAATGAAAAAGAAGAAAACTCTAAAATATTTGCAAATCCAAGAAATGCAGCTGCAGGATCTTTAAGACAAAAAAAGGTAAATGAAGTTGCAAAAAGAAACCTTGATATATATATATTTAACATCCAATATTGTGATAAAGAATTTAAATCACACTATGAGTCATTAGAGTTTGCAAGAAAACAAGGCTTTAATATTAACAAGTATGTAAAAAGAGCAAAAGGAATAAAAGAGGCAATTGCTAAAGTAGAAGAAATAGGAAGAAAAAGACCAGATTTTACTTATGTAATAGACGGAGCAACAATAAAGGTGGATAATTTGGAATATAGGAGAAGACTTGGAGTTACTGCAAAATACCCTAAATGGGCTGTTGCATATAAGTATCCACCAGAAAAAGTTGAAACAATAATAGAAAAGATTGAGTGTAATGTAGGAAGAACAGGAGCAGTTACACCACTTGCAGTGTTTAAAGAGCCAAAACTTGTAGATGGTTCTATGATTGCAAAAGCTACACTACATAATATAGATATAATTAGAAAAAAAGATATTATGATAGGTGACCATGTAATTATACAAAAAGCAGGAGATGTAATACCAGAAGTACATGAAGTACTAAAAGAAAAAAGGGATGGAACACAAAAGAAATTTGAAATGCCAGAAAAATGCCCAGTATGTGGAAGCAAGTTGGTTATAGAAAATAGTACGCATAAATGTGTAAATATAGAATGCCCTGCAAGAATAAGAAGAAGTATAATACATTTTGTATCAAGAGAAAATATGAATATTGTAGGATTAGGTGAAAGTATTATAGATAAGTTATTAGAACTTAAAAAGATAACTAATGTATCAGATATATATGACTTAACCTTAGAAGACTTAATTGAAGTTAGAATAGATATCCATAATAGGGATGAAAAAGAAATAGAAGAGGTAAAAGAACAAAACAAAAATAAAGGGAAAAAACAAGATATTGTAATAGATGAAAAAGAAGAATATAGATGGGAAAATAATATACTAAGAGAAATTGAAGTAAGTAAAGAAAGAAATTTAAGTAATGTAATATCAGCTCTTGGCATAGATGGGCTAGGAATAGTTGTATCTAGAAGCATAGCAAATCATTTTAAAAACATTGAAAATATCATAGCGGCAAGCAAAGAAGACTTTATGAAAATAGACGGAATAGGTGAAGTACTTGCAAATAATATATATGAATTTTTTGAAAGAGAAGAAAATGTAAAACTTATTAAAGACTTGAAAGATCATGGAATTACAATGCATGAAGATATGCCAGAAGAAAAAAGCCAAAAATTAGAAGATAAAATATTTGTAATAACTGGAACATTAAACAGGCCTAGAAAAGAAATAGAACAAAGTATATTAGAACATGGTGGAAGAACATCATCTAGTGTATCTAAAAAAACAGATTATCTAATTGCAGGAGATAATGCAGGTTCTAAATTAGATAAGGCTAAAAAGTTAGAAATTAAAATAATAACTGAAGAAGAATTAGAAAAAATGATAGAGGACTAACATGGTAAGAAGAAATAATACAAAAGATAAGAAAGATGTAAAAAATGTTAAAAAATATCATGAAGAAAAAGTAATAACTCATGTAAGGGAGGATGTAGTAGCTAAAAGAAAAAGAAGACAAAGAAATTTTGCATATTACATACTTTCTGTGTTAGTTATTGCAATTTTAATACCATTTCTTAAAAAATATACAAATGATCCTTCTATGATGGTATATCTAACAGTATCATTACCATCAATACTAATAATGTATATTTCTTTTAATCTTAGAAAAGACTATAATATATTTTCATATTATACATTAATATATATAGTTGTAGCTATACTTAGTTATTATATGACAATGAAAATGAGTATAATGCCATATAGTGGATATATATTAAAACTATTTCTACTATATCTGATAATTGGGTATATAGCTTGTGAGATATATTTAAAAATAGTTACAATGTACAAAAAGAAAAAAGTAGAAGAAAAAAGATAAAAAATAGAGAATAAAAAGTAAAAGAAAAAATAATAAAAAGGGTGGAAATTTTCAAATATATATATTATAATATATTTGCTGTCAAAAAAGGCTGATTTAACCTTGACAAAATTATAATCATTATGTACAATAAGTATATTAATGGTGATTATAGTGTAGTTGGTTATCACGTCAGTTTGTGGCACTGAAGGTCATGGGTTCGAATCCCATTAATCACCCCATAGGGCTGTCGCCAAGCGGTAAGGCAACGGACTTTGACTCCGTCATGCGCAAGTTCGAATCTTGCCAGCCCTGCCAATATAGTACTTTTTAAGTACTATTTTTTTATGGAAAAATATAAAAAAATAGGAAAATGAAATAAAAAAGTGAGAAGAAAAAAGTTAATAAAAAAAGAAAGTAGAAAGTATAAAATATATAATAAGAAATAAAAAAGACTGTAGCAATTACAGTCTTTTTTAGGCTCTTTAACATTTAGCTGGGATAGGTAATAATATAACTGTCCTAGCTTTTTTAAATTTATGAAAAAAAGCATAAAA
>CABTXJ010000014.1 GCA_902488785.1 uncultured Eubacteriales bacterium
CTATATTATGCAAGAAGGAGATATAGTTGAATTTAGATTTAATGTATAATGGAGTAATTAAAATATGTTAGAGATTATAATTGTAGCGATTTTAGGTATATTGCTTTTGGGCTATATGGTTAAAAAGTCTACTAAAAATAATAATTTAATAACAAAAATATTAATAATATTGGAAATATTAGCAATATGTTATTTACCATTCCAATACTATAGTAATGCACAAGTAGGAATATTTGCAAAGATACTTGTATATATATTTGCAATAATATTACCTTTAATAATTATTATATATGAAGTAGTAACTGGTAAAAACTATAGTGAAAGTTTGGTAATTATAATTGCAAATTACTTTTTAAAAAAAGGAAATAGCAAGAAAGCGAAGGAAATATTAATAAGAAATATACGAAAAAATCCTAAATCATATATTATGCATAAAAAATTAGGACAAATATATGAAAAAGAAGGTGGAATTAGAAGAGCAATATATGAGTATTTAACTGTTATTGAAATTAACAAAGTTGAATATGAAACAATGCTTAAGATAATATCGTTATTAGAAGTATTAGACCAAAAAGAAGAAGCAATAGAATTATTAGATAGGTTAATTACACTTCAAAAAGGATATCCTGAAGCATATATTAGATATGCAGAATTATTAGAAGAAAAAGAATTAAAAAAAGATGCTGTAAAGGTATATTTAGAAGGGATAAAATATAATCCGGATAATTTCATATTACATTATAATTTAGCAACACTATATGTTAAATTAGATGAATATAGTATGGCTAAAAGTTGTTTGCAAGAAGCAATTAGGATAAATCCTAGATCATATATTACTATGTTAAATTTAGGGCAAATATTATTAATTGAACAAGACTATGAAGGAGCAAAAAGTTATTTAGATGAAGCATTGAAAGATGAAAAAATTAGAGATATTGTATATTACGAATATGCAAAAATTGATATACTTGAAGAACAAAAAGAGGAAGCCCTTACAATGCTTAATATGGCATTAGATATTAACCCAGATATAATAGAAAAAATAAATAATAATGAAATATTTAAAGATATTAGGCAAGATACAATAGTTAAGGTTCAATTAGTTAAAAATGAAAGACCTAAGTTAAATATTAAAAGTGTAGAGATGATAAACAAGCTTGAAGAGACATTGGAAATAGCAGTAGCGTTAGGACAAAATGAGAAAAAAGTAATTAGAGAAACTAAAATAAATAATATTATTAAAAGCAAAAGTGAAAATAGGAGTATTGAGGAACTTATTAAAAACTTTCAACAAACACAGGAGTTTTTAGCAAAACATGTTAAAAATGCAGACAAAGAATTTAGTAAGCATTTCTATGGAGATAAGGGGAAACATAGTATATATAATGATGAACAAAAAGCTACAAATAGTGAAAAAGAATTAAAAGAAGATGACAAAACATAGAAAATGATATAATATATAATTAAGTATAAAGGAGATAGAAATGAAAATAACTTCAAATAAAGAAAATATGGGACTATATCAATCACTATTATTATTAATGATATTTGCAATATTAATAGTAAATATAATGATTGCTGTAACATTAAGTACAATTATTAAAAAGCAACAAATAATAAACAAAAAATATATTGATGCAATTGAACAACAAGCATTAAAAGAAAATATTTTAAATATTGGAAATGATGTGGATGGCAGTAAATAGTATGATGATTAATATATTAAAAATTATATAAAAAATACTTAGTACATATTAATTTAAAGGGGAGCTTATGCTCCTTTTTACATATAATTTATTTTTGTATATATATAATTTATATATAAATATATTATATGCTAACTAAAAATAATAATTACAAATAAATAATAAATAAAAGATATAAGGAGTAAAATTGGATAATATAGAAAAGTTAAAAAAACTAGTAGAAGAAAGTAATAATATAGTATTCTTTGGTGGAGCTGGTGTATCTACTGAAAGCGGAATACCTGATTTCAGGAGTAAGGATGGATTATATAATCAAAAGTATAAGTATTCACCTGAAGTAATACTTAGTCATAGTTTCTTTTTAAATAATACAAAAGATTTTTATGATTTTTATAGGGAGAAGATGAATTCATTAAAATATGAGCCAAATATTACACATAGAAAACTTGCAGAGTTAGAAGAAAAAGGAAAATTAAAAGCAGTAATTACACAGAATATTGATGGACTACACCAAAAAGCTGGATCAAAAAAAGTACTGGAATTACATGGAAGTGTTTTAAGAAATTATTGTATGAAATGTAATAGCTTTTATGATGCAGATTTTGTATTTAAAGGAAAAGGTATACCAAAGTGTAAATGTGGAGGAATAATTAAACCAGATGTTGTATTATACCAAGAACCATTAGATTATGATGTATTTGAAGAAGCAGTAGAAAAAATATCAAATGCAGACCTTTTAATAGTTGCAGGTACATCTCTTACAGTTAATCCAGCTTGTAGTTTAATACAGTATTTTAACGGTAAGAACTTAGTTTTAATTAATAGGGATGCTACACCATATGACAATAGAGCTGACTTATTAATTAGAGAAAGTTTAGGTAAGGTATTTAGTAATATATAATACTTTTTTAAGATATATATTATAAAATCTTTTTAAAATAAAATGCATGAAATATAATATATATAATATATATAATATATGAGGAGGTATATATATGAAAATAAGAGCAGCTGTAGTAAATGGTGTAAACCAAGATTACAATATTGAAGAAGTAAATATTGAAGAACCAAGATTAAATGAGGTGTTAGTTAAAATAGTTGCAGCAGGAATTTGTCATTCAGATGAAGCGTTTAGATTAGGAGAAGCAGCATATACATTTCCAGCAGTATTTGGACATGAAGGAGCAGGTATTGTAGAAAAAGTAGGAGAAGCAGTAACTGATATTAAACCTGGAGATCATGTAGTTATATCATATGCGTACTGTGGAAAATGTAAAGAATGTAGAGAAGGACATCCTTCAACTTGTGAAAAATGGCCACTTATGAATTTTGGAACAAGAATGGATGGAACAACAACATTACATAAATTAGATGGAGAAAACATTGTAAATATATTAGGACAAGCATCACTTGCAGAATATACTTTAGTACATGAAAATAATATAACTAAAGTAGATGATGATGTAGACTTAAGATATGCAGGACCATTAGGATGTGGTTTCTTAACAGGACTAGGAGCAGTATATAACGGAATAAAACCAGAACCAAATTCATCAATGATAGTATTTGGAACAGGTACAGTAGGAGATGCGTGCATAATGGCAGCTAAAGCAATTGGATGTAATCCAATTATAGCTATAGACATACATGAACACAGATTAGATGAAGCACTAGAACTTGGTGCAACACACAAAATTAACTCAAGCAATTGTGAAAATGTGTTAGAAGAAATACATAAAATATGTAATGGCGGAATGAGCGTAATTGATACAACAGGTGTTGAAAGCGTAATGAAACTTGCATTAGACGCAACTGCACAAGGTGGAACATATGCACCACTAGCAGTTACATCAAATGATTTAACAATGAAACCATTTTTAGATTTAGTAGCTACTACAAAAACAATAAAAGGTGTATTAATGGGTAACGCAGTACCACAAGTTAGCATAAAACAAATGTTAGACCTAAATAAAGCTGGATTATTCCCATTTGAAAAAATATGTAAGTTCTATGACTTTGAAGATGTAAATGAGGCAGCAAATGACTCAAACAGTGGTAAGACATTAAAACCAATACTAATTGTAGACAAGGAATATACACCAAATAATTAATCTCAAAACATTAATTATAATTAAACACATAATAAATAAGGCATTTAATTGACATTAGAACATTTAGATTGTATAATAGAATATAGAAATTGACAGAAAGAAGAGTGAGGCATCTCACTCTTTCTTATGTATATGGGAAATGTTCAAATTGAAAGGAAAAAAATTAGATGAAATCTATAAATATGAAAGAGCTTTTAATAGCGATGGACCAATTAGAAAAAGAAGAAGGAATGGATAAAGAATTCCTATTAGATGCACTTAAAACAGCTTTAGAGATAGCATACCAAGAAAACTATGACACAGAGGAAATAGTAACAGTAGATATTAAAGATGGTGATATAGTTGTTTATGCTGAAAAAGAAGTAGTGGAAAAAGTTGAAAATAATGATGTTGAAATTAGCTTAAAAGATGCTAAAAAGATAAAGAAAAGTGCAAAAATAGGAGATAAGGTAAAGCAAGTAATTGTTCCTAAAAACTTTGGAAGAATAGCAGTACAAAAAGGAAAACAAGTAATTGTACAAAAATTAAGAGAAAAAGAAAAAGAAGTTAGAATGGAAGAATATACTGCAAAACAAGGGGAAATAATAACTGGAATAATTCAAAAAGCAGATGGTGGAGCAGTAATACTTGATTTAGGTAAATTAGAAGGGGTAATGACTCCTAGAGAACAAGTAGAAACAGAAGAATACCTAGTAAATAAGAAGTTAAGAGTATATGTACAAGGTGTAGTTAAAAGAGATAGAGGAGATATACAAGTACTAGTTTCTAGAAAAGATCCAAATTTTGTAAAAAGATTATTTGAATATGAAATACCAGAAATAGATGAAGGTATAATAGAAATAAAATCAGTTGCAAGAGATGCAGGAAATAGATCAAAAGTAGCAGTGTATTCAAGTAATGAAAACATAGATCCAGTAGGATCATGTGTTGGGCAAAAAGGAATGAGAATACAAAATATAATAGACGAAATTAATGGTGAAAAGATAGATGTTGTAGAATGGAGTGAAGACCCATCAAAATTCATATCTGAAGCATTACTACCTGCAGAAATAATGGCAGTAGACATTAATGAAGAAAATAATTTTGCACAAGTTATAGTACCAGATGATCAATTATCACTTGCAATAGGAAAAAGAGGACAAAATGTAAGACTTGCAGTAACACTTACTGGATGGAAAATAGATATAAAAAGTATTAGTCAATTTAAACAAATACTTGCAGGTGATATGGAAAATCCATTAGAAAAAGCAATAAGAGAAGCAAAAGAGAAAAAAGAATTAGAAGAAAAAAGAGAAGCAGAAAAAGAAAAGCAAAAAGAAATAGATGAAACTTTTAAAGAAGGAAAAACTAAAAAAGAAGTAGAACAAGAAGTTGAAGAAGAACTAAATGAAATATTTGAAATAGTAACATCAAAAGATGAAGAGGAAAAAAAGCAAGATGAGGAATAGTAAGAATACGAGAACTTGTAAAGGATGTTTTAAAAAATATGATAAACAAAACCATGATATGATAGCAATATGTTATGATAATAAGAATAATAATTACATGGTATATGAAAATCAAGAAGAAAAAAAGCAAGGGCTTGGAAGATCACTATATATATGCAAAAATAATAAATGCATAGATAAAGCAATAACTAAAAACACTATAGCAGGATATTTTAGAAAAAAATTAGATAAAAAAACAATAGAAAAATTAGAAGAGATAAAAACAAAATTAATAAATTAAATATAAAAGCACAATATAAAAGGGGGCATATTTGAAAAAACTATATGAAATAGCAAAAGATTTAAATATGAAAAACAAAGAAATTATAGAAGTTGCAAAAGAAATTGGAATTGATATAAAAAACCATTTAAACAGCGTAACAGAAGATGAAGAAAAGAAATTATTAGAAAAAATTAGTAATAGGAGTGATAAGAAGGAAAAAGTGAAAAAAGAAACAGAAATTAAAAAGAATAAAGAAAATAAAAAAGAACAAGAAAAAAATAATCAAGAACAAGTAATTATTAGAAGAGAAGTTATATTAAAAGAAGAAAAAGAAAAAAATAAAAATGGTAAAAAAACAGATAGAGAAAAAGTGATAGGAAAAATACAAAAAAATACACAAAAAGACTATAATATTGTGTATAAAAAAGAAGAAAACAGACCACTTACTATTGATGAGCTTTTTGGGATATCTAAACCAAAAGAAGAATCAAAAACAAATACTAAGCCAAATGGTAAATCAGAAAATAGCAATGAAGATAATAAAAGTTCAAAAAAATCTAAGGAAAAAGTAAATAATTCTAATAATACTAAAAAATCTATTAGTGATAAGACAACAACTGATAGTTCTAATAATACTGGAAATAATAGAAAAAATAATAATTCTAATAATAGCTTTAATAAAAATGATAGAAAAAATGGACATAATAAAAATAATTCATTTAATAGAAATGATAAAAATTTTAAAAATGATAAAAGCAAAAATGATTTCAAAAAAACAAGAAATAATTCTAAATTTAATACCCCTGAAGATCAAATAGATGAAAATGAAAAAATACTTGCGGAAAGAGATTTGGAAAGAAAAAAATCTAGACAAAAAGATAAAGAAAAAGAATTAATTAAACAAGAAACTATAGGAAAGAAAAAAGTAAATAGAGAAGAAGATTATGATAATTTTGATCCAGAAAATTTAAATATGTTAATAGGACAAGAAGGAATATCAGAAATTATTGAAAGTGGAGATATTTTTGATATGTATTCAGGACCTATAAGAAGAAAAAAGACAAATAAGGAAAAAGAAAGAAGAAAAAAGAAAAACAAAGAAAAACAAGAACAAGCTAAATTAACACATATTACCATAGGTGATACTATAACAGTAAAAGATTTAGCACAAGAACTTAAAGTAACTGTAGCAGATATACTTAAGAAATTGATGGATCAAGGAATAATGACAACATTAAATAATTCATTAGACTTTGAAACTGCATTTTTAATAGCAGAAGAATATGGAATAAAAGTTTCTAAAAAGAAAGTTGTATCATATGAAGACCAATTATTTGATGAAAGTGAAGATAAGGAAAGCGAATTAAAAGAAAGACCACCAGTTGTTGTAATAATGGGACACGTAGACCATGGTAAAACATCATTATTAGATGCAATAAGACATACAAATAAGATTGGTGAAGAAGCAGGTGGTATAACACAACATATTGGTGCATACCAAGTAGAAGCAAATGGAAAACTAATTACTTTCTTAGATACACCAGGACACGAAGCCTTTACTTCAATGAGAGCTAGAGGAGCAAAAGCCACAGATATAGCAGTACTTGTAGTAGCGGCAAATGATGGAATAATGCCTCAAACAGTTGAAGCAATTAATCATGCTAAAGCGGCAGAAATACCAATTATTGTTGCAATAAACAAGATCGACTTACCTGGAGTAAATCCTGAAAGAATAAAACAAGAAATGATGGAGTATGGACTTTTAGCAGAAGAATGGGGTGGAGATACAATGTTTGTTCCAATATCTGCAAAACAAGGAACAGGAATAGATAATCTTTTAGATATGATATTATTACAAGCAGAAGTATTAGAACTTAAAGCAAATCCTAATAAGCAAGCTAAAGGTACAGTAATTGAATCAAGATTAGATAAGTCAAAAGGACCTGTAGTTAGTATGTTAGTCAATCGTGGAATGCTAAATGTAGGTGATACTGTAATTGTAGGATCATCAATTGGTAGAATAAGGAGCATGAAAAATTACAAAGGTGAAAAAATAGAAAAAGCTCTACCTTCAACACCGGTTGAGGTAATTGGTATTACCACAGTTCCAGAAGCAGGTGAAACTTTCTATGAAGTTTCAGACGAAAAAACAGCTAAAAAATTAGTTGAAAGAAGACAAAGAGATAAAAGAGAAAAGAAAATTGGAGAAAATAGTATAGTTACACTAGATAATCTTTTCGAAAATATATCAAATAAGAATATTAAAACATTAAATATTATAGTTAAATCAGATGTTATAGGTACATCTGAAGCAGTTAAAAAATCATTAGAAAAACTATCAACAGATGAAGTACAAATAAAAGTTATACACTCAAGTGTAGGAGCAATATCTGAATCAGATGTAAACCTTGCTAAAGTTGCAAATGCAATAATAATAGGATTTAATGTAAGACCAGATGGAATAGCAAAACTAGATGCAGAAAAAGAAGGTATAGATATTAAGATATATTCTGTAATATATGACGCAATAGAAGATGTAAAAGAAGCTATGATAGGTATGTTAGATCCAATATTTAAAGAACAAGTAATAGGAACTGCAGAAGTTAGAAACCTTTTTAAGATATCTAAAATTGGTACAATTGCAGGATCATATGTTACTTCAGGTAAAGTTAAACGTAATGCTAAAGTTAGAGTAATAAGAGATAATGTGGTAATTAAAGACTCAAAAATAATATCACTTAAGATAGAGAAAAATGATGCAAAAGAAGTTAAATCAGGATTTGAATGTGGTATACAAATAGAAGGATTTAATGACCTAGAACTTATGGATACTTTAGAAGTATATGAAATACTTGAAATTAAGAGAAAAAGTTTAGATAAGAAAAAGGAAGTAAAAATAGATGAATAGGATGGATAAGGTTAATTCTGAAATAAGAAAAATAATTGCAAATACAATAGACACAAAATTAAATAATAATTCTTTAAATGGATTAATTACCGTAACTAGTGTAGATACTTCAAAAGATTTTAGTAACTCTGTTGTATATATAAGTATGCTAGGTGTACAAAACAAAGGTGAAGCTATGGAAACACTTAGAAGAGCAACAGGATATATTAAGTCAGAAATAGCTAAAAAGACTAGATTTAGAAAAATACCAGATCTTAGATTTGTATATGACGAAACAATTGCATATGGTATACATATGAACAAGGTAATAGACGAAGTAGTAAGAGAAGATGAATTAAATGACAGCAAGCATGAAAAAAACAAAGATAGCAATGAAGAAAATAATGAAAAAGATAATGATATAGAGGAATAATATGTTAATAGATGATATGATAGAAGCGATTAAAAAGGCAGATAGGATACTAATTACATCACATGTAGATCCAGATGGAGATGCAATTAGCTCATCACTTGCAATGTACAATACACTTTTAGATAAGTACAGTGGAAAAGAAGTATATGTATGTTTAGATGAGGTATCAGAAAATTTTGATTACCTTAAAGGATTTGAAGATATAGTATCTTTAGATAAGTTAAAAGAAAAAACTAAATTAAGCTTTGACCTTATGATAGTACTAGATCTACCTGATCCAGATAGATTAGGTAAAAGAAAGGATCTTTTGGAAAAAGCAGATGTAGTTATGGTAATAGACCATCATGAAAGAAATAGGATGTTTGGAGACTATAATTTAGTTGATCCAACAGAACCTTCAACTACACAAATAGTATACTCATTTTTAACTGGAGTAGAGCTAGATATATCAAAAGATGTAATGGAATGTATACTAACTGGAATAATTACAGATACAGGTGGATTTAGATTTCCAGCAGTAAACGAAGATACCTTCTACATTGCATCTGTTGCTAAAAAAATGAATATAAATATTACTAAGATATTTAATAGGGCAATATTTAACAAAACTAAAACACAGTTTGAAATAGAAAGACTTGCAATATCTAGGATAAAATTATATTTAGATGATAAGGTAGCTATAACATATTTAACAAATGATGATGATATATATGTAAGAAGAAAACCAGGAGATACAGAAGCAATAGTAAACATTAGTAAAAATATTGAAGGTGTAGAAATATCTGCATTTTTAAGACAAGTAGAAAATGGATACAAAATATCATTAAGAAGTAATAATGTTGCAGTAGACGATATAGCAGAAAGATTTGATGGTGGAGGCCATAAGTATGCTGCAGGTTGTACGATAGACACAGAAACTGTAGAAGAAGCAATTGATATGCTATTAAAAGAAATAGAAAAGAAGAAAATATAATAAGGAAAGGGCCATTTAGAAATGGTCTTTTTTTATAATAAATTAAAATAAAAAGTAAAATGAAAAATAATATACAAAATATTGAGAGTTGAAAAGAGAAAAAAGAAGGAATAGAATATAGTTAATAATAGGAAATGGCATACTATAATTTAATATTAAATATTAAAGAGGTGTAATATGACAAAAAGAAAAATAGTATTAGGTATAATCATAGCTTTAGCTATAGTTATTATTGCTACTATTATTTGTAATAACAAGTGTAATATTAGAAAGAATAATAGCAATAGTAATAATGAGAAAACAGAAGACGTAAAAGAAAAAGAAAATAATAATAATGCAGAGAAAAAAGTGAATCTAATATCTGATTTAGATATAGTAGTAGACTATTCTAAAAAAGATGTAAGAAGAAAATACCAAAAAGAAGTAATACTAGGTAGAGTAGAAGATATAACTGGTACAGAAAATGTAGATAGTAAAACTGGTGAAGAAACACATATTAAGACTTTAGGAAATATATCTGTATTAAAAGTATATAATGGAAACTTAAAAGAAGGAGAAAAGATTGCTTTTTCTAAAGTTGGTGGTGAAATGAAATTTGAAGACTATATAAAAGGAAGCAGTAGTGCAAGGAAGAAACTTGAAGATAATGCAGAATTTAATAATATAAAAGAGGAAGAAAGAAAAAACTTAATTATATCAGATAGAATAAAAGATGATGTAGTATTAGAAAAAGGAAAGACATACTTATTCTATTTAGAAAAAATAGAAGGAAGCAATAGATGTAATATATGTTTCTTTGGAGATGGTACAAGAGAAGTAAAGAAAGAAAGTAATGAAACATTAGTAAAAAATAATAGAACAGGTGAATATGAAAAGATAGAAGATGTTATATAATTAATAACAACAAATATTATATTAAGGCCATTAAATAATAATGGTCTTTTTAATTTTTTTAAAATATAGTATAATTATTTTTGTATAGTAATAGGAGAATAATATGGGAATAATATTAAAAAGAGATAGTAGTAAGGCAGATGAACTACTTGCTAAGTACTTTGGTGAAGAAACAATAATAGGTGCAGGAGATAAGCCTGAAGGTGATAAGAAAAAAGAAAAAGAAGATATAGAAGATAAAGAAAGTAAGAATAATTAGTTAATAAATAAATAGAGAAGGAAGATATATGATATTAAAAGAAAGCTTAGAAAAAGGAAAAGAAATTTCACTAATATCTAATTCAGAAGGAGAAACTAAACAAATAGCTAAAGATATATTAGATGCAATACCTTCCAATGCAACAATAATACTTACTGGTAACTTAGGTACAGGTAAAACAAAGTTTACTGAAGGTGTACTTGAAAAATATGGATTAGAAGAACAAATATCTAGTCCAACTTTTACCATTATTAACGAATACGAAAATGATGAAAAAACTATATACCACTTTGATGTATATAGGCTTTCAGACAGTATGGAATTTTATGACATTGGAGGAGATGAGTATTTAGGAAAAGCTTTAAGTATAATTGAATGGGGAGAGATGATTGAAGATATTTTAAATATTGTGTATTACAAAATAACAATTGAAAAAATATATGAAGAAAATAGTGATAATTCTTTTTCTAATCCAAAAAGAAAAATAACAATTAAAAAAATAGATAGAAGGAAAATATAATGCCAAGATGGGGAACACATTTGCAAGTTGCAAATAACATATTAAAGAAAAGAAAGGATATATCTAAAAATGAATTCTTATTTGGAAACATATTACCAGATTTGCAATCTGGATATCTAATAGCAGATGTTTCTAATATTTCGTCACATTTACTAAACCATTACAAATATGATAATGGTATACCTACATATATTAACTTTTTAAATGCATATGATGGTAAGTTAGATAACCCTATGCTACTTGGATACTATAGCCACCTAATTACAGATTACTATTTTAATAAGTGGTTTAAAGAAAGATTATTATATGATGAAAATAGGAAAGTTAAAGGATACAAAAATAATAATAATGATATAGTTTTATGTACAAATGATGAATCAATAATTGCAAAGCAAGAAGATTTTAAAAAGTTTGATTACTACCTATATGAAAAATGCGATATACAAACACCAATATATGATGATAACATTGTAGGTATTGCAAATGATATTAAAATGATACATATTATAGGAGATGATGTCAAAAAAGTAGTAGCATTTTTAGAAGAAGAAAAAGAAGTGGCTAAGCTAGAAGAAAAAAAGTTAGATATATATAAAGAAGAAGAACTAGAACAAGAAATTGAAAAAGTAACAGATATAATACTTGAGCTATTAGATAGTCTTAAGTAAGTAAAGGAGAAAAGATGTTTGATAATAATATAGGAAAAGCGACAGGTAGAAAAGGAGACAAATATGTAATACTACAAGTAGTACTTACAGAAAAATTTATGGGGACAGGGTCTGGTAATTCTAGCCTAACTAGGTTGCAAGATACAATCAATAAGCAAGCAGCTAAAGGATATAGGCTTCATACTATATCAACTACCTCTTCAGGATCAACAGGATTCTTTTTAGGAGGAGACAAGATACAAGCAACTATGGTATTCGAAAGAATAGATTAATTAAACAATTAAATTAAATAATTAGAGTATAATAAAAAGCCACTACATTTGTAGTGACTTTTTTAGATAATTCTTTCCATAGCATGTTTGCCTCCAAACATACATGGTAAGTTACAGCTCCAGCCTGGAAATACACAGCGTGCACCTTTTGAATATGTTTCTAGATATTCATATAGTTCTTTTTCATCTTTTACATTTTCTAAATACTTGTCTAATGTATTCTTTGTTTGGTCCATTATTTCTAATTGTGCGCTTCCACATAATCTTTCAAAACATTTTTGAACAAAGTTTTCGATTGTTCCTCTTTCATTAATTGTAACTAACATACCTTGTGGGTATAGGTGACTTAATGAATTAATATCTTGAAGCCATAGATTTTCAAAACCGGTATTTCTAATTATCTTAGGAATATAGTATGAAGGAGAAGATGGGACAGACATTTCGTAATTAATAGTTCTATGTCTTTGAGCTTGTGCAAGTTCTGCAAAAGTTGCAGAATATGTTGTACAATAGTTTTCACCAAATTCTTCTTTTCTTTTCTTAGTAGCAAAAAGTGAAAATTCTCTACCTTTCATATTTGCATTTAGTCCTTCAATTTCAAGACTAGAAATAGTAGCAAGGAAATCTTTTAACGCTTCTTTAACCTTTAAAGAAAAAGCATCTTTTTTACTTTTGTCATTAATATAGTTTTTAGACCAAGCAATAATATAGTTTAGTTGCCTAATATTTGTAGTATATGCAAGAGTAGTAGAAGGTGTAAAAACACTAATTAGATACCTTGCATTTTCTTGAGCTAATTTTTCTGCCTTTTTGAAACTTATTTTCGGATAATGAAAAATGATTTGTTCTTTAAAAAGTGAAATCCACTTTTTATATAGTATCATTTCTTCTTCAGATACTGCCATTTTTGTATATCTAGCAGATTTTTCAGAAGTTGCATACATTTTTTCATTATTAATAATCATAGCAACTATTTTTGGAATATCCTCAAATACTATAGTATATGTTGGATGTGAAAATATACTATGATGTCCAACAGATAGGATGTTAGTTGCTCTTTTAATAGTTTTGCTATTATCTTCTTCAAATAGCTTGTCCAAAGAATCAGCTAGGTAACAAATACCTGCACCTTTTTCACACCTATTTCCTGTAATGTATCTCTTTCCATTAGGAAATATATTTACAGATAAGGCAC
>CABTXJ010000015.1 GCA_902488785.1 uncultured Eubacteriales bacterium
TTACACCACTATCACTTGGAATAGAAACATATGGTGGAGTATTTACAAAATTAATTGAAAGAAATACAACTATACCTACAAAGAAATCACAAATATTTACTACAGCAGCAGATGGACAAACATCAGTTGACGTACACGTATTACAAGGTGAAAGAGAAATGGCTGCAAATAATAAGACACTAGGAAGATTCCAACTTACAGGAATAACACCAGCACCAAGAAATGTACCACAAATTGAAGTTACATTTGATATTGACGCGAATGGTATAGTACATGTATCTGCAAAGGACCAAGCTACAGGAAAAGAACAAAATATTACAATAACATCAAGCACTAATCTAACAGATGCAGACATAGACAAGGCAGTAAAAGATGCTGAAGCACACGCATCAGAAGACTCAAAGAGAAAAGAAGAAATTGAAATCAAAAATAATGCAGAAAGTTTAGTATATTCAAGTGAAAAAACACTAGAAGATTTAGGAGATAAGATATCATCAGAAGAAAGAGCATCAGTAGAAGATGAAATTAAAAATGTTAAAGAAAAATTAAATGGAAATGATACACAAGCTATAAAAGATGCTACAGATAAACTTACAAAGTCATTCTATGCAATATCTGAAAAGTTATATCAAAATACAGGAGCAAATACTCAAAATGCTCAAAATACTTCAAATGATGATGATTCTGAAGAAACAATATATGATGCTACAGAAGCAGATGATGAAAAAGATAATAATTAATTAAAACAATTAAAAAATACAAAATAAATAGTAAATAATTGTAAAATAAAAAATAGAAATAAAAAAATAGATATTTAAATTTAAATAATAAATATGTACTATCTTAAAGTTTTGGGCAGTAAATGTAGCTCGAAACTTTAAGTTTAGTATATAGTGATACATATTAAAGCTTAATAGTATGTATCACCATATATTAAAAGTATGTAAAAATAGAGAACACAATAAAAGAGAAAAGTGAAAAATAAAAGAACAAAAAAAATAAAAAAATAAAAATTAAAAATATAAAGACAGATATAAAATATGACATATATAAATAATTACTAAATCAAGAAAGGACTATTATGGCAAAGAGAGATTATTATGAGATATTAGGCGTAGATAAGAATGCAAGTGATCAAGAAATTAAGAAAGCATATAGAAAGCTTGCTAAGAAATATCACCCGGATGCTAATTTAGATAATAAAGAAGAAGCAGAAAAAAAGTTTAAAGATATTGGTGAAGCATATGAGGTGCTATCTGATCCACAAAAAAGAAAATCATACGATAATTTTGGACATGCAGGTCCACAGGCAAGTGGATTTGGTGGAGGATATCAATCATATGGTAATGAATATTATAATTTTGACTTTGGAGATATAGGAGATAGTTTTTTTGGAGATATATTTGGGTCATTCTTCGGAGGAGGAAGATCAAATAATAGAAAAGATCCAAATGCACCAACTAGAGGTGAAGATTTAGAAATTAAGGTAAGTATATCATTTAAAGAAGCATATACAGGAGTTATAAAAGATATATCATATAGGAAAAAATCGAAGTGTAATACGTGTAATGGAACTGGTGCAAAACCAGGAACTTCTTCTAAAACTTGTTCTAAATGTAATGGAACAGGTAAAGTAAGGGAAGAAGTGAACTCAATGTTTGGTAGAACAGTAGTGGAAAGAACATGTAGTAACTGCTCAGGAACTGGTAAGGTAATTGAAGAAAAATGTGAAAGTTGCCAAGGAAAAGGATTGAAAGACGAAAAAGTAACAATTACAGTAAATATACCAGAAGGTATAGCAGATGGAAATACAATAAAAGTACCAGGTGAAGGTAATGCAGGTAAAAATGGTGGTAATCCAGGAGATATATATGTAAATGTAAGTGTTAAAAATGACAGAATATATTCCAGAAAAGGAAATGACATATATATGACAATACCTATAACATATACAAAAGCAGTACTAGGTGGAGAAATAGTTGTACCATTAATTGATGGAAGTAAAGAAAAATATAAGATTAAAGAAGGTACAAAATCAGGTGATAAATATAGAATAAGAGAAAAAGGATTTAAAAATGTAAATTCAGATCACAGAGGAGATTTATATTTTGTGATAGATATAGATATACCAAAAAAGTTATCTAATAAGCAAAGAGAATTATTAGAAGAACTCGCTAAAACAATGGGTGAGGATATACCGCCTAGAAGAAAAAGCTTTATAGATAATCTTTTTGAATAATAATATACAATGAAAGCTGAGAATTTCTCAGCTTTTAATATGCTAAAAAAATTAATAATATTAAAATTAATATTAACATAAAAAATAAAATTAAAATATAAATATAAACAAATATAATTAATTCTGCTATTATATTGAAAAAAGGCAATCACTAATATATTATATACATATATATTTTGAAAAGAGGATGTAAATTTGAAAAAACAGATAGCAATAATAGTAGGTAAAATAGTAACATTTGTTTGTACAAAAATAATAAAAAAAGGTGGAACAACTATAGGTGGTGCTATGGCATTAAAAATATATCCTAACTTATTAGAAGAATTTGAAATGCCAAAAACAGTAGTTGGAATTACAGGAACTAATGGAAAAACAACAGTTACAAATATGATTGCAAGTGTAGCTAAAGAAAATAATATATCATATGTATCAAATATAGCAGGTGCTAATATGAAAGGTGGAATAGTCACAGCCTTTTTAAAAGAGTCTACAGTCAATGGAAAAATAAAAAAAGATATGGCAATTATAGAAATGGATGAAAGATTTACTCCAATAATATTTAAAAATGGATTTAAAATTGATTACTTAGTAGTTACAAATCTTACTAGAGATTCAATGAAAAGAAATGCAAATCCAGATTATATTCTAGAAATATTATCACACTCTATTCCTAAAAATACTAAAATAATAGTAAATGGAGACGATGTAATAGCATCAGCAATAGGAGAAAATGAAAAAAAATACTATGGAATTGCAAGGCAAAAGGAAGATAGAGATAAGCCGTATAATATTATACGAGATATTACAATATGTCCTAAATGTTCTTCAAAATTAGAATATGAATTTGTAAGAAGAAATCATATAGGAAAATTAAAATGCTCTAATCCAAATTGTGATTTTAAAAATCCTAAATTAGATTATGAAATAATAGAAATAGATAAGGAAAAGGAAATAATAAGGGTTAAAAATAATGAAAAAATATATGAATATAGTATAGTACAAAATAATATATACAATATATATAATGAGCTTGCTGTAATTTCGTTATATAGTGAAATAGGATTGTCATATGAAAATATTAAAAAAGCTATATCTAAGATAAAGATTACAGGAAGTAGATATAATACATATGATTTAAAAGATGGTAAAAAATTAATTACAAATTTATGTAAGGGGCAAAATCCAATAGCGGGTTCAAATGTAATAATGTCAATGATGGAAGATACAAAAAACAAGACTGTAATTATTGCTATAGCAGATGCAAATGATGATGCCCAATCTACAGAAACTTCTATGTGGCTATATGAAGTGGACTTTGAAATGCTTAAAAGAGATGATATTAAAAGAATTGTAGTAAAAGGTCCAAGAGAAGAAGATGTATATGTAAGATTATTATTAGCTGGAATAGAAAAAGAAAAAATAGTATTACTAAAAGATTTACACAATATTGAAAATAATTTAAATATAGACGAAGTAGAAAATATATATTTAATGCATGATTCAACTATATTAGATGAAGTAGAAATAATAAAAAATAATATACTAAAAAAATATGGAAAAAATTAAGTTGTAAGTAGTAAATAGTAATTAGTAAGTTAAAATTAATTAAACAAAAAAGAAAGTTAGAAAAAGATAAAAAAATAATAAAAAATAATAAATTAGAGTTAAAAGATGTAAGGAATGTTATGATAAAAAAAGAAATATATATAGAAATATTATTTAATGATTTTTGTAACCTATATGGTGATGTAGGAAATATAATGTATTTTGAAAAATCAAAAAAATATTTAGAAGATAATTATAATATAGGATTAAATATTATATATACAGGTTTAAATGATGAAATTTCATTTGTTAAAAGGGATGACATATCATTTGTATATATGGGATCATTTTCTGAAAAATACAGAAATAAAATAATTTCTAAATTAAAAGAAAATAAAAAAGAAATTTTTGAAAAAATAAGAAATGGTCAAAATATGTTAGTAACTGGAAATGCATTTGATATATTTGGAAAATATATAATATTAGATAGAAGATATGAAAATCATAATTATATAACATGTAAAGAAAATATTAAAACGCTTAATTATTATAATATAGAAAAAAATGATGATATAAAAATTAAAGAAGAAGATATAGCAAAAGTAGATAAAAAATATATTATAGATGCATTAGGATTATATGATACAGTAGCAGTAGAAGAGATGCTTTTAAGGCACAATACATTTACACTTGCTAAATATGAAAATATAAAAATAATAGGATTTAAAAATACATTTACACAAAGCTTTGAATTAGAAGGATCAAATTTTGAAAAAAATGATAGTAAATATTTTGCAAAAGTTATAAGAGGATCTGGAATTTCGGATGAAAATCCATATGAAGGTATTAAAATAAATAACTTTATATCAACATATCTGTTAGGTCCAATATTAATTAATAATCCATTTTTTACTAAAAAATTATTTAATAAAATATTTGAAGTTGAAAATATATTTTTAGAAGAAGAATTAATTAAACTATATAATACAAGACTTTGTGAATTTGAAGATGAAAATAGAAATTTAGGAAAATTTAGATAAATATATATTAATATATATTTAGAAAAGAAATGTAAAGAAGAAAACAAATATATATAATATAAAAAAAGCAAGATACAAAAGCATCTTGTTTTTTTACAGTTATTATATATGAAATATTATACAAAAAAATTTAACTTGTTTAATTCAGGTATTATTTTAACTTTAAGATTGTATTCAAACGCACTTGAAAGAATTTTTTTGTTAATTGCCTCATTAATAACTGCGATTGTTTCTTCAACACAATTTTTATCAAAAAGGAATGTTGAAGGTTTTTCATACCCATTGTATTTTGCCACTAATAATCCTCTACCATTTTTAAATTGGATTGTATCAAATAGATTTGGTGATACATTCTTAGAATTATTTTTTAAACAAAATTCTGTAGGAAAAATTTTATAGATTAAAAAACCTTTGGTTTTAATCTTTAAACAGTATATTCCGTATTTACAATTAATATACTCGTCAGAAGTATCATTTGATACTAATGTTCCATTTCCTAGTTTCATCTCAATAAAATTTGTTTTATTCATAAAAGCCTCCTAAATAAGTAGATGTAATGATTATACCAAAAAAATACAATTATGTAAAGCAAAGAGATATTGACAAAATGATATTATTAACTTAACATTTAATTAATAATAAATAAAAGAGGTAGATATTTGAAAGAAAAAATTATTAATTTAAAAAACATGAATGTTTCTCCAAAAATTGTAGTAATAGGAGGAGGAACAGGAAATAGTATATTACTAAAAGGATTAAAAAAAATAACGGATAATATAGTAACTATAATTGCAATGGGAGATAATGGAGGAGGAACAGGAGTATTAAGAAAAGACTTAGGAATGCTTCCACCAGGAGATGTAAGAGCTTGCCTTTTAGCCCTATCTAATACAGAACCATCTATGCAAAAGGTACTTTCATATAGGTTTGATAAAGGTGAATTAAAAGGCCAAAGCTTTGGTAATTTATTTTTGGCTGCATTAAATGGCGTATATGGATCATTTGAAGAAGCAGTAAAACAAAGTAGTACTATTCTTAATATAACAGGTAAGGTATATCCAATGACTACTACAAATGTTAATTTAGTTGCAGAAATGTCAGATGGATCAAAAATATATGGTGAATCAGAAATACCAGAAATTGCAAAAAGCAGAGGGACAAAAATAGAAAAAATAGCATTAGACCCAGAAAATCCTAAACCAATGGATGGTGCTATAGAAGAGATATTATCTGCTGATATGATAATATTAGGACCAGGAAGTCTTTATACATCTATTATGCCAAATCTTTTAGTAAGTGGAATACCAGAAGCTATAAATGAAAGTAGTGCTGAAAAAATATATATATGCAATGTTATGACACAAGATGGTGAAACTAATGATTATATGGTTAAAGACCATTTAGAAGCTATATATAAACATGCTCCTAAACTTCATATTGATAAAGTTATAGTAAATAGCAAGATTATTGAAGATAAAAATATAATTGACAAATATTTACTTGAAAACCAAAAACAAATATTACTTACTGATGAAGATAAAAAATATTTAGAAAAGAAAAAAATTGAGATAATAGAAGAAAATATAGCAGATAACGATGAATATGTAAAACATGATTCTACAAAAGTAGCAAATATATTACTTAGAAAATTTATAGAAGAATCTGATACTAAAAAAGCATAAATAATAAAATATAAAAAAATAAAAGGTATATATAATATATTTAATATTTAATATACCTTTTTAATATGCCTAACTTACAATTAATATACATAATATTTTAAGTTACATAAAAAACGTAATATTTGCAAAAAAAAGTGCAAAATTATATAATTGTTTAAAATATATATATAGGAGATATGATGAAAAAATCAGAACTTGAAAAATTAGAAGATGATATTGAAGATAAAATAATATCTCAAATAAAGAATATAACTAAAGCAAAAGTTAAAAAAAATGAACCAATGAAAAATCATACTACATTTAAAATAGGTGGAAATGCAGATATTTATGTAGAAGTGCTAAGTGTAACAGACCTAAAAGAAATACTTAAAATAGCAAAAAAAGAAAAACTAAATGTTTTTATACTAGGAAATGGAAGTAACCTTTTGGTTAAAGAAAAAGGAATAAGAGGAATAGTAATTAAAATTGATTTTGACAATATAACAATTAATAAAGAAGATGAATATTACTATATAACAGCATATGCAGGAGCAAGCTTAAATCAAGTTATTAGGTTTGCAATGGACAAAGGAGTAGGAGATGTATCTAAACTTTATGGAATACCTGGAAGTATAGGCGGAGTAGTTAGAATGAATGCAGGTGCATATGGTTTAGAAATGAAAGATGTAATCTGTGAAACAACATATATGGACTATGATGGTAATTTACATAAAGTTAAAGGCGATGAACATAATTTTGGATATAGGACAAGTATATTTAAATATAACAATGGGATAATAATATCTACAACATTTAAATTAAAAAAAGTAGATAAAGAAAAACAAATACAAGAAGCAAATGAAATATTAAATAAAAGGAAAACAAATCAACCACTTAATTATCCAAGTGCAGGAAGTACTTTTAAAAGAGGAATAGGATATATTGCATCACTTTTAATAGACAATTCTGGACTAAAAGGAACTAAAGTAGGAGGTGCCGAAGTGTCTACAAAACACGCAGGTTTTATCATAAATAAAAGTGGTGATGCAAAAGCAAAAGACGTACTTGACTTAGTAAAAATAGTACAAGATAAAGTAAAAGAAAAGACAGGAAAAAATCTAGAACTAGAAGTTGTAGTAGTAGGAGAATAGTAAATGAATTTTTTAGCATGGTTTAATCCAAAAATGAGATTAAAAAGATGGCTCGCTTTAACACTATTAGGAATAATAATTATGTGTTATTCTATATCACAAATAATAGTGCTAAATGTAGTAGAACCAAAGATTATATTTCTAATAATAATAGAATTTGTAATAGGATTTTTATTAATTATTTTTGGTATTTTAGGAATACAAAAAAGAACATTAGAAATTTTTATACAAGCAAATGGAGTAAGCGCAAAGAAATTAGATGAAAAAGATATAAAGATTGATTCATTAATATTTGATAAAAAAATATATGAAAATGGTCCGAAAGTAGTTGTAATCGGAGGAGGATCTGGTACAAATGAAATTATTAAAGGACTAAAAGGATATACAAATAACATAACAGAAATAATAACTATAGCAGACACAGATAAGGAAAAAATGCAAGGTAGCTCTAAAAACAGCTTGCATCTTTTACCATATAGTAATGTTAAAACAAGTATAGCGGCACTTTCTAATAACGAAGAAGTAATGAAAACATTATTAGATCATGAATTTTCAGAAGAAAAACTAAATGGATTAAACTTTGGAGATATATACTTACTTGCAATGAAGGAAATGTTTGGAAATGTTTCAACATCAATTAAAAAATCTACAGAAGTATTAAATATTGCAGGTGAAGTTGTACCTGTATCATTAGATCCAATAACTGTTTGTGCAGAGCTTACCGATGGAACAGTTGTTAAAACTAAAGAAAAAATACCAGTAGTAGTTAGAGAAAGAATTGATGCAATAACAAGAGTATATATTGAACCGACAAATGCTATGGTAGCACCTAGAGCATTAGAAGCTATTAGAGAAGCAGATATTATAGTAATAGGACCTGGTAAGCTATATACAGATATAATACCAATACTACTTGTAAAAGGTGTAATAAATGAAATAAGAGAAAGTAAGGCAAAAAAAGTATATGTTGCAAATATAATGTCAGATGAAGGACAAACAGATAGATATAAATTATCTGATCATATTAAAGCAATAACAGACCATATAGGCGAAAACATATTTGAATTTTGTATAGCAGATACTGGAAATATAATGCCAGAGTATTTAAGACTATATCATAAGCAAGCCAGAGATGTAGTAGAAGTAGATAAAGATGCAGTAAAAAAACTTGGAACTAGAGTAATACAAAAAGAAATGGCAAAAGTAGTAGATGGAAGAATAAGGCATGATTCTGATATACTTGCAATGACAATAATTGAAATAGTTTTAACTGAGATGAAATATGATGATGACAATGAAAATGATATATTAGCTACAACACTTGAGACAATTGTTAAAGAAGAAAAAAGAAAACATAAAAAAGAAAATAGGTTAAAAAGAAGAAAAGGATTTGGAAAACAAGATACAACAGATGTAGAAAAAGTAGTTTTAGAAGATAAAAAAGAAAGCAAGTTTAGTGAAAAATACAAAAATAGAATAGAAACAATACAAAAGGCGGACAACAAGAAAAAAGAAGAAGAAAAGAAAATGATTGAAAACTTCTTTGGTGTGAAGATAAAAGAAAATAAAAAGAATGAAGATAAAAGAAGTAAGGAAGAAATAGCAAAAGAAAAATTAAGAGAAAATAGTACGCTAAATACAGAATGTATAGAAAAAGGTAAAAATAATTTTCAAGATACAGCTAAATTTAATACTTTAAGTATACATAACATAATGAGAGAACTAAATGAAGATGATATTTCAATTAAAGAAAAAGCAAAAGATATATATACAAATAATATAAATGAAAAAGATATTATAAGAGAAAAACTAGAAGAAGTAAAGAAAAAAGCAGAAAAAGAAGAAAGAGAAGAAAAAACAAAGACTAAAACAAAAACTACTAAAACAAAAGTAAAAACTAGAAGAAGCACAAGAAAAAAAGACGAAGAATTATCTGATGCTGAAAAAGCAAAACTATTATTAAAAGAAATGAACAAGTTAGAAAAGAAGAGAGAACAAAAGAGAAGAAAGTAATTAAGGAGTGTTATATGAAAATATACAAACTTAACTTAAGCTTAAGAGAATGTATGGATAAGGAATATATAGTAACAAATGGTATGGGAGGTTATGCATCAAGTACTATTTGTTCTATGAACACAAGAAGATATCATGGGTTATTAGTTGCAAAAACTAAAAATAATCCAAGAAAGGTATTATTATCCAAAATAGACGAAAGTATAATTATAGGAGAGGAAGAACACATACTATATTCAAATATGTCAGATAACTATATATCTGATGGATTTGATAATTTAGTAAGTGTTGAGTACAATTACTATCCTAAAATGACATATGAAGTAGAAGGTGTGACTATAACTAAGGAAATAGTTATGAAGCATTTGGCAAATACAACAATTATTAAATATACTGTTAAAACAAATAATGAAAAAGCTAAATTAAAACTTACACCAATTATTACTAATAGAAATTTTCATTATCTTAAAGATGTAAGATCTGAAGCTATACTTAAGAATAATAATGCTCAAGATAAAGAGAATGAAAATGAAAATATAATAACTAAAAATAATTATACAAAAGTATCATATGACTACAATGATGATACAAGATTAAATATATATGTGTCAGATAGTAGTTATAGTAGCTTTAATAATAACTATTTTGACAATATGTTCTATATTAGAGAAGAAGAAAGAGGATTCGATCATAGTGAAAATCTACTTGTTCCAGGAAAATATGAAATAGAGATACCTAAAAATGTAACTAAGGAAATATATGTTGTATGTGACTTAGCAGAAAATGAAAAAGTAGAAGAAACAGAAGTAAGTAAAGAAGAATATGAAAAAGAATTATTAAAAAATATATCTAAGTCATTTAGTGAAGAAACAAAAAGAATAGAAGATTTGGTGAAAGAAGCAGACATAGAATATATATATGAAGAAGAAATATTACTTTCTAGAAATAAGAATGATATAAAAGAATTAGAAGAATTTAAACATAGTATAATAGCATCTGCTGATCAATTTGTGATTAAAAAAGAAGAACTTAATTCTGTAATTGCAGGATATCATTGGTTTGCAGATTGGGGAAGAGATACACTAATTGCTTTTGAAGGATTACTTTTAAAAACTAAAAGATATGAAGAAGCAAAAAATGTATTATTATATTTAACAAAAGATATATCAAATGGTTTGGTACCTAATGGATATGATGAAAAAAATATACCATATTATAATTCTGCAGATGCATCATTATTATTATTTGAAGCAATTGCAAAATATTTAGAATATACAAATGATTATAATTTTGTATTAGATAATTTCTATGATAAGTTAAAAGACATAATTGAAAATTATGAAAAAGGAATAACATTTTTTGAAAATAATATATATTTAGATAAAGATTACCTACTTGTAAGTGGAAGCCCAAATATACAAAATACATGGATGGATTCAAAAGTAGAAGGATACCCTGTAACACCTAGAAATGGAAAAGCAGTAGAAATCAATGCACTATGGTATAATGCACTTAAAATAATGCAAACACTTTCAGAAAAAACAAAAGACCATAATATGCAAGTTAAATTAAATGATATGGCAATAAAATGCAAAGAATCATTTAAAAAAGAATTTGTAAGTAAAAAAGGTGGACTAAAAGATACAGCAGAAAGTGATAGCATAAGGCCAAATCAAATGTTTGCAATATCACTTACTCATAAGATAATAGACGATGTATTAATTGCCGAAAGTATATTAGATATAGTAACTAAAAAATTATTAAATAGATATGGATTAAAAACACTTGCAAAAGGTGAAGAACATTATACAGATAAGTATTTTGGTGATTCTAAAAAAAGAGATTTTTCATATCATAATGGTATAACTTGGCCATGGCTTCTTTTGCCATACTATAATGGATTAAAATATGTAAAAGAATTAACAGGCAAGAAAGAATATGAAAAACAAGAAGAAGATTTTATTAAAAAAACATATGACACTTTCTTGAAAAATATGTATCAAAGGCCTTGTGTAAATGGAATATCTGAGCTTGCAGATTCAGTATTTCCATATGATCCAAATGGAACAATTACACAAGCTTGGTCAGTTGCTGCAATAATTACTATACTTTTTAAGTAATAAATATCAGAAAAATAAAAAAGAAAAAGATAAAATAGAAGATAAAAAAGATAGGATTAAGATGAGAATATTAGGAATAGATCCGGGTTATGGAATAACAGGATATGCTATATTAGATTACTATAATAATAAGTACAACTTAGTTGTAGCAGGTGCAATTGAAACTGAAGCTTTTTCTGAGTTTAACCAAAGATTAGTAGATATATATAATGAATTAGATAAGATAATAAAAGAATATAAACCACAAAGAATGGCAATAGAAGACTTATTTTTCAATAACAATATAAAAACAGGAATAAAAGTTGCAGAAGCTAGAGGAATTATGCTACTTGCAGCAAAGCAAAATGGATTAGAAATAAATGAGTATACACCATTACAGGTAAAACAAGGTGTAACAGGATATGGTAGAGCAACTAAAACGCAAGTTAAAAAGATGACACAAAGTATACTAGGCATAAAAAAAATGCCTGGATTAGATGATGTAAACGACAGTATTGCAATTGCAGTATGTGATGCAAATGCAGGTACTACAAATTCACTTTTAGATAAGTATTTGTAATATAAAAAAGTAAAAGGAAAATAGATGGCAAGCATAAATTTAATATATGGTAAGGATGAATACCTAAAAAAGAATAATTTAAATAATATAATTAAGAAAAGAGATAGCCAAAGCATTAATAAGGTAGAGTTTTTAAAACCTAATTTTGAAGAATTAGAAGATGAAATATTACTACCTTCTTTTCTTAAAGAACAAAAAATAATTACTGTATATAATAGTAATTATTTTTCAAATAAGAAAAAAAGTGAAAAAGAATATGAGAAGATTATAGGATTTTTTAAAGATATAGAAAATATAGAAGATATATTTGAAGATTTAACATTATGCTTTATCGAAGAAGAAGTAGATAATAAAAATGAATTATATAAGATATTTGTAAAAAATGAAAAAAGTAA